>NZ_JASF01000009.1 GCF_000622405.1 Sulfitobacter donghicola DSW-25 = KCTC 12864 = JCM 14565 | reverse complement strand
ATGGCGCGACATCGGGTCGTCGGTTTCATCGCAGTGCATATCCACCTGCAATCCCCGCGCGGCCGCGATCTCGCACAGCTCGCGCACGGATGCGGCCCCATCGGCCATGGTACGTTCGAAATGCGGGATACCCCCGACAACATCAACGCCCATATCCAAGGCGCGGATTGTGTTCTCGCGCGCGGTCGGGTCGCGGTAAAAACCGTCTTGGGGAAAGGCGACCAGCTGGAGGTCGATATAGTCCTTCACCTGCTCGCGCACATGCAGCAGCGCCTCAACGCCCAACAGGCGATCGTCGCACACATCCACATGGCTGCGGATCGCCAACAGGCCCATGCTGACCGCCCAGTCACAATAAGTCAGCGCGCGCTCGACCACTTGGTCTTGGGTCATTTCGTCTTTTAGCTCGCCCCATAATCCGATCCCCTCCAACAAGGTGCCAGAGGCATTGATGCGCGGCGTGCCATAGGACAGCGTTGCATCCAGATGGAAATGCGGATCCACAAAGGGCGCGCTGACTAGGTCTCCGCTGGCATCAATCACCTGACCGGAGTCAGCGCCGGCCAGATCCCCGATCGCGGCGATCTTGTCACCCGTTATGCCGATGTCTGCGACAGTCCCGTCAGGCAGAACGCCGCCCTTTACGATCAGATCAAACATCAGCGTTCTCCTTTGTTAAATGGCACCATCAAGGCCGCGGGAACCTCGGCGCGTCTGGACATGATGACCAGCGCTAGGATGGACAGGATATAGGGCATCATCAGGAATATTTGATAGGGCACAAGTGTGCCCAAACTGGTTTGCTGAACCCTGATTTGAAGCGCATCAAAGGCGGCGAATAAAACAGCCCCCAGCAGCGCCTTACCCGGACGCCATGATCCGAACACCACCAAGGCAATACAAATCCAGCCGCGCCCGTTCACCATTTCGAAAAAGAAACTGTCAAAGGCCGACATGGTCAGGAAGGCTCCGCCAACAGCCATTAACCCGCTACCAACGATCACCGCGCCCATGCGTATGGCCGTCACCGATAGCCCCTGCGCGGCAACGGCATTGGGGTTTTCCCCCGCCGCCCGCACCGCCAACCCCAAAGGCGTGCGGTACAAGACAAAGGCCACCACGCCGACAAGGACAAAGGCCAGATAGGTCAGTGGCGTTTGCGAAAACACGGCCTCCCCCAGCAGGGGAATGTCGGACAGCAACGGGATTTCATAGGGCTGAAAGGCCTGAATTTTCGGCGGGGTTGTGACCTCTGGCAGAGCAAGGCGATAGGCGTAATAGGTCGAAGACGTAGCCAGCAGCGTCACCCCCAACCCGACAACATGCTGGGACAGGCCAAAAGGAACGGTCAGCGTGCTGTGCAGCAAGCCGTAAAACATGCCCACAACCATCGCGACCCCGACCCCAGCCCAAAGCCCCGTGCCCGCATAAACAGCCATCCAGCCCGCAAAAGCCCCCGCAACCATGATCCCCTCAATCCCGAGGTTCAAAACACCCGCCCTTTCGCAGATCAGCTCGCCCAAGGTCGCAAAGATCAGCGGGCTGGCGATGCGGATGGCAGCGGCCCAGAAACTGGCGGTGAACAGAATTTCCACGATCTCCATGACGTCAATCCTTTACGATGCGGAAACGCGTTAGCATGATCGCCAGCACCATCAGCAACAGCGCAATGGCCAGCATCATGTCTGCCAGATAGGTCGGCACATGTGCAGCGCGGCTCATGCTATCTGCACCCACAAAAATCCCCGCCACAAACAGGGCAGCACCCACAACGGCCAATGGGTTTAGCAGCGCCAGCATCGCCACGATGATCCCCGTGTACCCATACCCCGGCGACAGGTCGAGCGTGAGGCTCCCCTTTACGCCCGCCACTTCGGAGAAACCGGCAAGCGCGGCCAACCCGCCAGACAATAGCGCCGTCTTGAGGAACACGCGGTTGACGGGGATGCCCGCAAATGCCGCCGCTTGCCTGTTCAGGCCAACGGCGCGCATTTCATACCCCAAGGTGCTGCGCGTCTGGATGGCCCAGATCACCACCGCAGAAATCAACGCCACGCCAAACCCCCAATGAAGACGCAAGTCTGGCAGCATCCGCGGCAATCGCGCCTCTGGAACAACACGGGCGGATTTGGGCCAGCCCATGCCCATCGGGTCTTTTATCGGCCCTTCCAATAACATCGAGATGAACAGCAGAAAGATAAAGTTGAACAGCAAGGTGGTGACAACTTCGTCTACGCCAAAACGGGTTTTCAGAAACGCAGGCACCAGCAATATCAGCGCCCCCGCCAATATCGCGGCAATGGCCAGCGCGGGCAGCAAGGCGAAACTGGGCCATGGCAACGCCCCCGTCCCAAGCAGCACCGTCAGCAAGGCGCCTGCATATAGCTGCGCCTCTGCCCCGATGTTCCAAAACTTGGCCCGAAACGCGACAGCCACAGCAAGGCCCGTAAAGATCAAAGGCGTGGCGCGGTTCAGCGTTTCGAGGATCGCGAACTTTGATCCAAACGCGCCTTTGACAATCAGGCTCAGCACGGAAAACGGGTTTGCCCCCGCGATCATGGCCAGCAGGGATGCGGCCAAAAACGTAAGGCACAGCGCCCCAAAGGGCAGCCCCACCTTGCGCAAAACACTGGGGTTGGTGATGGGTTCAAGTCGCATAGTCGGGCTCGCCTTCTGTGCCTTGGCCAGCCATCCACAGGCCCAGCTGCGCGGGCGTCATGGTGCCCCGATCAAACCCGGGCGATAGGCGGCCATCCGCAATCACATGGATGACGTCTGACAGGGCCATGATTTCATCCAGATCTTCCGAGATCAGCAAAACAGCCGCGCCGCGATCCCGCGCCGCCAATAGCTGACTATGCACATAGTTCACCGCGCCAATATCCAATCCCCGCACAGGTTGGTTGGCCAGAATAACCTGCGGGCCTGCCTCTAACGTGCGGCCCAAAATCAGCTTTTGCATATTCCCCCCAGATAACAACCTGATCGGCGTTTCAGGACCGGGGCAGCGGACATCGTATTTTGCGATGATGTCGGTGGCAAACTTGCGCGCGGCGCGCCAATTCATCCAGCCTGCCTTGCTGAATTCCCCTGCGGTATAGCGTTCCAGCACAGCGTTTTGCGTCAGGTCAAAATCGGCAATTGTTCCGGTCTTGTGACGGTCTTCGGGAATGCGGGCGATGCCATTGGCAACCGCGCTGCGGGGGGTCCAATCTGTTATCACTGTGTCGTTCAGAACCAGCTGGCCAGAGGCGGGTTTTTCCACGCCCCCCACAATATCGGCCAGCGCCGCCTGCCCGTTGCCCGATACACCCGCCAGCCCGATAATCTGCCCCGCCAGCAAATCCAGCGAAGCCGATTTCAAACCCGGAGCATTGCCGCGATCAGGGGTGGAGACCTCCGCCAGCTTTAGCAGCGCCTTTCCAGGGGTGGCCGCCGCAACATCGGGTGCTTGGGCGCTGGTGCCCATCATCATTGTCGCCAGCGCCGCTTTGTCGGTGTCTTTTGTATCCGCTTCGCCCACCACCTTGCCATGGCGCAAGACGACAACCCGATCCGCGATGTCCAGCACCTCGTGCAGTTTGTGGGAAATGAAAACAATCGACAGGCCGCCCGCAATGGCCAGCCGCAGCGTGGCAAACAGCTTGTCCACCTCTTGGGGCGTCAAAACCGCCGTCGGTTCATCCAAAATCAGGATGCGCACATCGCGGTACAGCGCCTTTAGGATCTCAACGCGCTGGCGCTCGCCCACCGTTAAGGCCCCTACCTTTGCATCCAGAGAAACCTCTAGGTGATAGTTTTGCGAAAGGGTTAGAATCCGTTCGCGCGCGCCTTTGTGATCCGCCCTGAAACGGGTCATCGGCTCAACCCCGAGGGTGATGTTCTCCAGAACCGTCAGGTTATCGGCCAAGGTGAAATGCTGGTGCACCATCCCCACGCCCGCCTCAATCGCCGCTCTTGAGTTGCCAGAGGCGAGGGTTTTGCCAAACACGCGCACGGTGCCAGCATCGGGGGTGTATTGGCCGAACAGGATATTCATCAGGGTGGTTTTGCCCGCGCCATTTTCACCCAACAGCGCGACAACCTCACCCGCATTCAACGAAAGGCTGACCGCATCATTTGCGGTCAGCTTACCAAATCGTTTGGTGATCCCTTCTAGGCGAAGCGCTTCACCCTGCGTTTGCGTCACGACGAGGTCGGCTCGTCGTCGTTCACCGCGACAGTAAACGCCCCAGACATGATTTCTTCGGTGCGTTTGGTGACCAAGGCCAATGCCTTTTCAGGGATCTTGCCCTCAAACGTCCCATAAGGCGCCAGCGATGTGCCGCCCTTGTTCATGTAGGAATAAATACCGTAATCAGCCGCTGCAAAGCTGCCTGCCTGAACTTCGGCAATGGCTTTGTCCAAGGTCGGTTCGAAATGCCAGATGGCCGAAGCCACAACCGTTTCGGGATATTCTGACTGGGTATCGATGACGTTACCGATTGCCAGAATGCCCTTTTCCTTTGCCGCATCAGACACGCCAAAGCGTTCTGCATATAGGATGTCGGCTCCGTTTTCGATCATGGCAAAGGCAGTCTCTTTCGCCTTTGGCGGATCAAACCAGCTGCCGATAAAGCTAACTTGGAAGGCGATATCAGGGTTCATTTCCTTTGCACCCGCCATGAACGCGTGCATCAAACGGTTCACTTCGGGGATCGGGAAACCACCGACCATGCCGATGTTATTGGATGTGGTCATCGCACCCGCAATGATGCCCGATAGATAGGCCGCATCCTGAATATAGTTGTCAAAAACAGCAAAGTTCGGAAGCGCCGGATCTTCCTTAAAGCTAGAGCCCATCAGGAAGGCCACATCAGGATATTCCGCCGCAACTTCGCGGGCTTCCTGTTCGGCACCGAAAACTTCGCCGATGATCAGCTTGTTACCTGCCTCGGCGTATTCACGAATGACGCGCGCGTAATCTGTGTTGCTCACGTTTTCGGAGTAGGTATAGGCGATGTCACCGCGATCTTGGGCCGCAACGGCCGCGATGTGAATTCGGCTAACCCATTGCTGCTCGACTGGAACGGTATAAATCCCTGCGGTTTTGATCGGCTCGGCGGCAGCAACCTGCGCGGCGTTCATTACCAGCGCAGAAGCAGCTGTTGTTATCATAAAGTGACGGCGTGTAGGTCTTGGACCATGTGGCATGTCGTTCTCTCCTGAAGGTTGGATAAGGGAAGGCTTTAGAAAGTTTATCAAATGGTCAATAAATCTTTGGGCCATTTCACCCAGAGCCTTGTTCCACCAGTCCAAATAATTTTCGCAGCCTCGCAGGTGCCTAAAATTTAATCAACTCGGCAGGCCGCCAAAGCCGCTGCAACGGGAACGCCCCACAACCACAGGTTCACGATTCGAAATGGGCTTTCCATCGCGCCCCTGTCTCAGCTCCAACTTGACTAAACCAACAGCGAGGTATTTCCTCAGCCACAGAACCGCGCCATGTGAAAAGGAAAACATCCATGCGTAAAGCACCCCTTTGGCAATTCAGCGCGACAGAAATCGCCACCGCCACACATGCCGGCGCCCTCACCGCGACCGAGGCCACCGAGGCCGCGATTGCGCGGATGGAGGCGATAAACCCCAGCCTGAATGCGGTGGTTGACTCCTTGGCCGATACCGCAAGGGCCGAGGCCACAGCGCTGGACGCAATGGAAGGTCCAAAGGGGCCGCTGCATGGTGTGCCCGTAACCATCAAGATCAACGTCGATCAAAAGGGCTCTGCCACGTCGAATGGCGTTCTGGCCCTAAAGGATATGATCGCCCCCGATGACGCCCCCGTTGTGCGCAACCTAAAGGCGGCAGGCGCGATCGTGATCGGGCGCAGCAACACGCCCGAGTTTTCCTTTCGCGCCGATACGGATAACCCGCTGTTTGGGCGCACGCACAACCCTTGGGGCAAACATGTTTCGGCGGGGGGGTCTTCGGGCGGCGCTGGATCGGCAGTGATGGCGGGGATTGGCGCGCTGGCCCATGGCAACGACATCGGCGGGTCGCTGCGGTTTCCCGCTTCGGCCAATGGGGCCGTGACGGTCAAACCGGGATTAGGCCGTGTGCCTGCCTATAACCCCAGCCAAAAGGCCGAGCGCGGATTGCTGGCGCAATCCATGTCCGTTCAGGGGCTGCTTGCCCGCAATGCGGCCGACCTTGCCCTGTCGATGCCTGCCCTTATCGCCCCCGATCCGCGCGATCCGTTCCACGTGCCGATGCCATGGCACGGCGCCCCGTTGCAGGGGCCGATCCGCGTGGCTGTATCCTACGATGATTTCGGCTTTGGCCTGCACCCCGAGGTGGCAACCGCATTGGACAAAGCCGCCTCTGCCCTATCAGATGCAGGGTATATCGTCGAAGCTGTCGAGCCCCCTATGGCGCGTGAAACAGGCGAAGTCGGCTATCGCGCGCTACTGGGCGAAGTGCAGGAAATGCTGGGCCCTGATATCAAGGCACACGGCTCGGCGGATTTGAACACGATCTTTGATGAATACTATCTTCAGTTCCCCCCCTATGAGGGCAAAGACCTGTTGGTCCAGATGGCCCAACGCACCCACTATGCGCGCGCGTGGTCTCTGTTTCTTGAGGATTATCCGCTGGTGCTAACGCCCTTCCTGCTCAAACCCTTCTTTGCGCCCGCACGTGACGAAGAAGGCGCCGAAGGCGTTCTGGATGTTTTAGGCGCGGCGCATTGGTCATTCATCATGAATTTTCTGGGCCTGCCTGCGGGCAATCTGCCTACCCATATTGCCCAATCCGCAGGGGGTGCGCAGCCCATCGGCGTGCAAATTGCAGGGCGCAGATGGCGCGAGGATTTGATTGTGGACGCCATGCAAGCCATCGAAAAAACCATTCCCCCCGTCTGTGAAACCCTTTGGAAAAATCTGGCCTGATCCAACCCATAGCGATGATGCGTTCGATCAGGCCAAGGCATTTTGTATTTCGGCACTGCACCAGACATGTTATGCGTGCACTGACTGCACCCCAGCCCAAAATGAGTGACCTATGAAGATAATTCGAGCTGCATGGCGACTGCTAAGGCGGACGGACTTTTTCCTGCTGTTCCTTCTCGCAGCCTCCATTTTATCGGTCATCTTTGTAAAAGATGAAACCTTCCGCTCTTACGCGTTGAATGTTTCTGCATCCGTTGCTTTTGCTGTCATCATCCGCCTGACCGAATTCTACGGAACCGTGTTGCGCGATGTTCGTTTTGTGGATTTTTTCGGCCGCCATGCCCTGAATGGAAAGATGGGCATCGTTTACCCCGAATTCCAACTGGATCCGAAAATCCCCGACCTCCCCCAAGTGGTCGACACCATTCCAGATAGCCAGCGCCTGTTCATCAAACCCAAACACGAAGACGAAATTTCGCGGGTGGATGTGCCCAGATGCGCCGCCACAAACGACCTGCGCGCGGTGACCGATCTTTCCTCGCTTTTGTCAGAGGTGACGCATCTGCCGACCCCCCTGTTCCCCGATACCGACTGGCAAAGGTTGATGGAAAGATCCTTCATCACCGTGGGGTTTAGCAGCAACATCCTGTCCATGCGTTGGCTTGCGAAAAACCAAGACCAAATGAAACGCATTCACGGTGATGAAGCCGAAAGATACAGCGAACATATCTCTGTCCGCGCCTCAACAGGTGTCAGCGAAAAATTCGACACCTACAAATCTACCGAAGATCGGGAAATAGGGATCGTCGCAAAATGCATCCCCGATCCAGAACAGCCCGATGTCATCTGGTTCCTTGTGGCGGGCCTGGGCCCTGATGCAACAATTGGAGCCGCGGTATTTTTAGCGAAAAAATGGAAGAAAATTCACTCCATCATGGGAAATTCTGAATTCGTCGCCGTTCTAGAGGTCAATCCAGCAGTTGCTGAATACCCCGAACCCATCGCGTTCTATCGAGACGGCAATAAGGTAGCAGTGGAATGGTAACAGGCACATTTCTGGGGCTTTCCACATTGGACCTCATCACCATGACCGAAAACTTCCCGAATGAGGATACAAAAACCCTATCCCTCCAGTCTGAGATCTTTGCTGGCGGCCCTGCCCTGAATGCCGCGATCACCTATGCCATGCTGGGCGGTCACGCGCGGCTGGTGTCCATGGTCGGGGCCAATAGCAACCGCTCGATCGAGATCAGACGAGAGCTGGACAAACACGGGATCGACCTCATTGATCTGGCCGATCCCGATTTTGAACCACCCCTTGCCGTGATCATTTCCGCAAAGGAAAAAAGCAGCCGAACTGTCATTACCTCGCCCATATCCGACCCGTCGGGCGACATGTCTGCGCTGGCGGAAAGGATAAAAGACACCGATGTCTTTTTGTGGGATCAGCACTATCCAACCTCGATGATGGACATTCTACAAACCAAAGACAGCCGCGCCGAAGTCGTCATTGACGCGGGCAGCCTGCGGGCGCAATCGGCTTTCGCGCTCGAGGTTGCAGACCACTTTCTTGCCTCGCAAAAATTCGAAACCCAAGCCAACACCGAAGGCTTCCCCGCCCAAAACCCGAACGCAAGCTGGGTCATCACACGCGGCGCCGAGGCGATCACCATCAAACAGGGCGCGCAGGAAAATACACTGCACCCGCCCAAGGTAATCTCGGTGGATACGTTGGGCGCGGGCGATGTTTTTCACGGCGCCTTTTGCTATTACAAATCAACAGGGGCGGATTTGATCAAGGCCACCGAAAACGCAATGCTGGTTGCCTCAAACTCAACGCAGGTCTTTGGCCCCAGAGACGGGGTAAAACCGGTATGACAAATTCCCCCGCAGGCCTTTGCGCGCGCGTCCTGCAAGCATGCTCAGCGGCTGATATATCGGGCACGTTTCTGGTTGGCATTGCAGGCCCCCCCGCGGCTGGAAAAACCACCCTGTCTGAAAATCTGGTTCGCGATCTGCAAGACGCTGGCGTCACGGCGCAGGCCCTGCAAATGGACGGGTTTCACATGACCAACGCCGAGCTAGAGGAACGCGACCTTGTCAAATTCAAAGGCCGCGAAGACACGTTCAACCCAGATCTTCTGCTTGCTGCCATTCAAAACCTAAAAACCGCAAAAGCCGAATTTTGGTGGCCGATCTATAGCCGAGAATTGCACAACCCCGTGAGCCAAGGCGTGTTGCTGCGCCCCGATCTGCAAATCGCGGTTCTGGAAGGAAACTACCTCTTCCTTGATCAAGGAGCATGGGCCGAGGCAGGCAAATTCATCGATTACAAAATTTTTCTGGAAGCCAAAGACGATGACATCAACGACCGTCTTTTGCGCAGGCATCTTGCGGGTGGTAAATCGGATGCAGAGGCACGCGACAAGATCGAAACATCCGATCTGGTCAATGTCTCTCATATCAGAGAGGCTTCCAATCTGTCCCAAATCGACGAAGTGATTGACGCCAACGCGATTTGACAAAAAACTCTGACGCTAGATGAATTTCCGCCCTTATCAGAGCGCCTCAAAAATCCCTGGTTCGACGTCCTCCCAAAACGCAAAGATCGCTTTGGCGTTCAGGGCAGACATCCATCCGTGGCGGTCAAAATCCTCGACCAGCGCCGCATCGGACAGGCGGCTGCGAAACAGCGCGCGATCCGCGTCGCGCCGCGTGGGGGAACGCGCGGCAACAGCATCCTGAACCGCCTTTAGCTGCTTTGCGCGGGGGGTCTCGGGGGCGGCGGGTTTGTCGCTCCCCGCCGTGAAATCCTCGTCAATGGCGCGGCGCAGATAGCTAACAGGGCTTTTCACTTCGCGGCGCGCCGAGACATAGGCCAGCTTTTCGCTCACATAGTCTTCGCCGTGCTCGGTCAGCCATTGGCGCGCCAAACGGTCGCTCACCCCCAGCGCGCGCAGCTGCGCATAAACATCCCCCTTACGCAGCCCCGCCCCGTCATCAATATCAAGGATCGACAGCTGCGGGTTGCGTTTGATCAGCAGGCGGATATGGCTAACCGCCCTGCCCTGTTTGCGGATCTCGGGCGTGATGGTGATGTCTGAAACTTTGTTCACCTCGGCCACGGCGGGTTTGATGATCTTGGCGTTCAGGTGTTTGTAGCTCTCGTAATACTCCGACCCGTCAACGCCCATCAGACGGCGAAACGTCTCGAGCGGCCACCAGCCGGTGGAGCCCGTCCCGATAAAGCGAAAACAGTTTTCATACAGCGCCAGCGCGTGACCACCGGTGAACTGGCGCTGGATGTTGAGATTGATCAGCGCAAACACTTTGGGGTCGTGCAGCTTTTCCGCCAGCGCGGGGGAATAGGCATATTCGCACACGCCATCCTTTAGCTTGGCAAAAGACAGCAGCGCAGAAACCCCCCATTCCTGCCGCCCCTTTTCATCCAGCATATCCCATTCGGCGACCGTTTCGGCCAAGCCGCGCAAAGACGCCTTGAGCGATTCTGTATCGTTGGAATTATAGCCGATCATCATGCACAGGGTGCGCGCATCAATGCGGTGCGTGCTGCGCGAGATCAGCGTGTCATAGGCGTTGAGCAATAAAACATTAGACAATTTACGCTGCAACAGCGTCAACTTGCCCGAGACATGAATAGCCGCGACATTCTTTTTTACCGAGGGCCGCCGCAAGGCGCCGCTGAGATTGGCGTTTTCTTCTGCGTTCATCTGTCTGCTCTTTTTCTTGGACGTTACCCCAAAAGGCACCTACAGTAAAGCTGCGCACGGGTTCCTTAAGCAGTGGCAAACGCAACGCGCGCTCTGGTGTTAAAGGTACCTGAATACGGGATGACTTTGGGGAGAGATCAGAGCCGCATCACCCCGAAAGGCTCTAAACAGGCGATATTAGGCTCTACCCGTATTCGGGTTCCTGCAATCCCGCGAATCGGAGTCCTTGCCCCTGTATTCGGGCACCTTTGCCCCTGTATCAGGGCCCCCGCCATCCTGTATTCAGGTCCCCAAAATAGGTCAACCCATTGAATTAACGTCCATAAAATCCAGCTAAACTTCTTAAAGATACATAAACATAACAAACTATGTGTTGTCTTCTTTTCAGATTTACTGGGTTTCGCCGCGAAACGGTAACGGGGGGATGGTGATATGTGATAGTTTCTGTGATATTGCAGAAAACAACGAACATATCGAGGCAGACATATGGCGAGCAAGGATACCCCCCTCCCCCCATACTACAACATCGACCCGAAACAAGCGGCTAGCAAGTTAGCTGATCCTGTCACAACGACTCGCTTTGCAAAAGCGGCTAGTTTCGCCGCCAAAGGGCGTGATGATCTGGCGCGGCGCGGGTATTCGCCAGATGGGCAAAAACACCTGCGCAAATTTTCAACGTGGGAAGTGTGCAAATATCTGATCCCCCTCGCCCCTGCTCATTTCCGGCGCGTGTTGAAACAACACCCCGATCTACCGCAAGGCACCGGCGAAGGCGGATCAAAATGGTTCACCCTCGAAGAGGTCTTGCAGCTGCGCCAGCATTTTGCGGCCGAGGGTGCCGCGGATCGTGAATACCTGCCCTATCGCCCCGAAGGTCTGCCCGCCAAAGTTTTGGCCGTGGCGAATTTCAAAGGCGGCGTCGGCAAAACCTCTACCTGTGCGCATCTCGCGATGAGCGCAGCCTTGGACGGGTATAAGGTGCTGGTGATTGACCTCGATAGCCAAGGGTCCATGACCTCGATCATGGGCGGTAAGGTCGAGGACGAATGGCAAACCGCCTTTCCCCTGATTGCAAAACATTTCGCAGGGCATCTGGCGGCGGAAAACAGCGTGCTGGCCGCAGGCGGTTTCGCGACGAAACCTCTGGACGAAACCCTACAAGCCGCGACCGAGATCACCGCTGATGACGTGATCCAGAAAACCCACTGGCCCAACATCGACCTGATCGGCGCGCAATTGAACCTCTATTGGGCCGAATTTCAGGTCCCCGTCTGGCGGATGCAGCTGCGCTCGTGGCCGCTGTGGGATGCTTTGGGTGGGTTCCTAGAGGACGAAGGGTTGCTGGATAAATACGACCTGATTTTCCTCGATACGCCCCCTGCCCTCGGCTATCTCACGATTAACGCGCTGGCGGCTGCCGATATTCTGCTGGTGCCGCTTGGGGCCTCTTTCCTTGAGTTTGATTCAACGGGCCGTTTCTTTGACATGCTCTATTCCACTTTTGCCAGCATCGAGGACGGCGAAAACATGTCGCGTGTCGGTGCGGGGCTAGAGGAAGTCCGGTTTGAATGGGACGCTGTGCGCGCGATGATCACCCGATTTGACCCCGCACAACAGACCGATCTGGCCAATGTGGTGCAGGCCTATTTCGGGGATTTCATGACAACCTATCGGCAGGATTTCACCGCCATGGTTGGGCAGGCGGGCGAACAGGTCAGCGGGATTTACGAGGCAGATTACCGCGAGTTTAACCGCGACACCTATGTGCGCGGCCGCGAGGCCTTTGACCGCACATGGGGCGAGGTCAAAGAGATCATCTTGGGCTGTTGGTGGCGGGATCTGCAAATGGATGACGCAACGCCCGATACGGTAGCAGAGGAGTAAGACATCATGGCTAAACGTCGCAAGCTCACCGCGCCAAGCGCCGAAGACCTCAATAAGATCGAAGAGGAGTTTCGTCGCGAAACCTCTCCCAATCCCGGGATGGCGCCGATTGCCCAAGTGGCAGCGGAGAGTGCTATGAACATGAATGCTGTTGATCCGGCCATGCGCGCCAAACTGGCCGAGCTGGACAAATATCGCGCGATCGAGGCCCAAGGGCTGGTGGCGCGGCTGATCCCGATTGATGCGGTTGATGCCTCGGTTCTAACCCGCGACAGGATGGACCTGAACCCAGAGGATTTCGCCGAACTCAAGGCTGCGATCCTTGCCAATGGTCTGCGCATGCCCGTCGAAGTGTGCGAGCTAGAGCCTGTGGAAGGCCAGCCGCGCTATGGGCTGATTTCGGGCTATCGCCGTTTCCGCGCGGTGAGCGAGCTGCGCGGCCAGCCAGGGCAGGGGGCAGGTGTGATCGAAGCGCTGGTGCGCCCTGCGGCGTCCTCGGCCGCCAGCATGGAGGCGATGGTCGAAGAGAATGAGATCCGTTCGGACCTGACCCATTTTGAACGCGGCCGCATCGCCGTTCTGGCGGCGCAAAACGGTGTGTACAGCAGTGTCGAAGAAGCAACCGCAAAACTGTTTGCTTTTGCGTCCAAGGCTAAGCGCTCTAAAATCCGCTCCTTTGCCATGGTGTTTGAACGTCTGGGCGATGTGCTTAGCTTTCCTTTGGCGTTGAAGGAAAAACAAGGACTGGCCATTGCCGCTGGCCTTAGGGATGGGGCAGGGGACGCGCTGCGCGAGGGCTTGGCCGCGGCTGCCCCTGCGGATGCAGTTGAAGAATGGGCGGTTGTTGATCGGGTGCTGTCGGGTTTCGTGGCGAAACCCCAAAGCGGCGAAAAGCCACGCGGCGGCCGCCCAAAGGCGCAGGTGGAAACCATCCAAACCCAACGCGGCACCACAATCGGATGGTCGCGAAAAGGGCAGGGGATCGTTATCCAACTGGATGGCGATATCAATGATGCTGATATGCAAGAGGTGATTGCCCTGCTAAAGGGCGCAGTTTGATAAACCCTTTGTTAGAGACTAATTCGCGCGGCGTCTAAGGCTCTAACAAGGCCAAAACATCTGCCTTCATATGTAAGATGCGGATCACATCAATCCCGCCCTCGGCAGCGTCATAGGCGATGACATGGCTTTGATGCGGGTGCAGGCGGATGGGCGGCGAGAATTCTTGCCGCAGCCGCGCAATGTCGGGGAAATCGGCGATCAGCTCTAGGGTGGCGTAGATCGCATCGAAATACCGCTCGGCCTGTGCGTCTCCCCATGTCTCGGCACCAAAGGTCCAGATGTCGCGCAGGTCTTGTCGGGCGAGGGGGGTAAGGCGGATTTTCTCCAAGATTTAGCCTTTTAGAGACTGTTTAAACGCCTGAGCGTCAAACGCCGTCGCAGGGCCGCTTGCCCGCCCTGCATCCAATGCGGCCTGCACATCACCGATGATTTGCGCGCGGCTTTGGTCACGGCGGATCAGGTCCCGCACGTAATCTGAGGAATTGGCGTACAACCCGTTCTGGGCTTGCGTCTCGACCCAGTTTTTCATCGTATCGGGCAGGGAAATGTTCATCGTGGCCATTATGTGCTCCTTTGGGCTGAGTGTATGGCAAAGATTGCCAAATTTCAATTCTAAACCATAAGCGGCCTAGGCTTGACGGGTGGTCATGGTTCCTGCAACAGGCGGGGGCAGGGGATTTACAGGTCGGGAAAATTTGTGACAGCTTCAATCGCCACGGATCGCAAGGCAAACCTATTAGGGAGCCTCTGGATGGTTGTTTCGATGGGGATATTCGCCATCGAGGATACATTGATCAAGGCCGCGTCAGTTACTGTGCCGATCGGGCAAATCCTGATCCTCTTCGGGCTTGGCGGCGCCTTTCTATTTGCCTGTCTGGCGCGCCTGAATAAAGAGCCCCTTTTCCCGCCCGAGGTCCTGTCCCGCCCCATGCGCATTCGGGTGGTGTTCGAAGTGATCGGGCGGTTGTTTTATTTTCTGTCCCTGTCGTTGATCCCGCTTTCGGCGGCGACGGTCATCTTGCAGGCGACGCCTTTGGTCGTTGTGGCCTGTGCGGCGCTGCTGTTTGGGGAACAGGTGGGCTGGCGTCGGTGGCTTGCCATTGTCATCGGCCTGATCGGAGTTGTGATTATTGTCGAGCCGGGAACGGACAGCTTTTCGATCCTCTCGGTCTTGGCCGTGATCGGGATGCTAGGGTTTGCGGGGCGGGATCTGGCCAGCCGCGCGGCCCCTGCATCGCTGAGCACGTCGATCTTGGGCCTATACGGGTTCTTGTCGGTTGTGGTGGCAGGGGTGTTGTTTTCGATCTGGCAGGGCGCGCCCTTTGTACGGCCTAGCGCAGATGCCGCCTTGATCCTGTTGGCGGCCGTGCTGTCGGGCATCGCGGCCTATTCCTGCCTGATGAAGGCCATGCGGACGGGCGAAGTTTCTGCCGTTACACCCTTTCGATACACGCGGCTCTTGTTTGGCGTAGCCTTGGGCGTCACGGTTTTTGGCGAAGAGCTGAGTTTCCCAATGCTGTTAGGGTCCTCTTTGATTGTCGCTTCGGGGTTGTTTATCGTTTGGCGCCGCAGGGTGACGGCGCCAAAATAGAGGCCAGCCGTAGCTAAAGTTTCGCAACCTCCACAAGGGCGGTATGCGCGCTGCACCCTTGGCCCAGACGTGATGTGCCGATGTCACGGGTCAGCACATTGGGATTGCCATCAAGGTCGATGTCTGCGTCAGGGTCGCTGTACCATGCGCCTGTGGGCAGGGCGACGACGCCTTGGATGATATCCTCGGAAATCTGCGCCTTGGCACGGCAGGCGCCGCGGGTGTTGAACAGTTTGACCAGATCACCGTTTGCAATGCCGCGTGCGGCTGCATCAACGGGATGCAGCACAACAGTTTCCGGTCGTGCGCCCTTCACGTCGGCCAGCGCGCTTTCTAGCTGGCTGTGCAGCTTGTCTGCGGGCTGGGGCGATACCATATGCAGCGGCGCCTGCGCACAGGCGCTGCCCAGCCATTCATCGGGCGGCAGCCAGATCGGGTGGCCGATGCAATCGTCATAGCCAAAGCTGGCAATCGTTTCGGAATAGATCTCGATCTTGCCCGAAGGGGTGCCCAAAGGCGCGGCATCAGGGTTTGCGCGAAACGGGGCAAACAGCGTGTCGTTCGGTTCATCAACGGTGATCGGCAGTTGCACCCAATTGGCATCGCGCAAGGCGGGCAGGGTGGGCACGTCTATCCCGTTTTGCGCAGCACCTTCGCGGTACGCGGCATAAAGCTGTTCGATCCATTCACCCGAGGTTTTCCCTTCGGTAAAGGCATCCTGCACACCCATCCGCTGGGCCAGCCCTGCAAAGATGTCATAGTCATTGCGCGCCTCCCCCACGGGGGACACACATTGCGGCATGTGGAACAGGTAATCATCAAGGTTGGATCGCCCGATGTCTTCGCGCTCATACGGGGTGGTGGCGGGAAAGACGATATCGCCGCGTTTGGCGGTGGCGGTCCAATAGGGTTCGTTCACGATGATGGTTTCGGGCTTTTGCCACGCGTCATGCAGGGCGTTTAGGTCCTGATGGTGGTGATAGGGGTTGCCCCCCGCCCAATAGACCAGTCGGATATCGGCATAGGGCTCACGTTTGCCGTTAAAGTCAAAAGGCTGGCCAGGGTTGCGCAGCATGTCGGCCACACGCGCAACGGGGATCACTTTGTCGATCGGGTTTTGCTTTTGCGGAAAGGTCATGCCGTGCAGACCCTTTAGCCGCTTGCCCACGCCGCCAATCGCGCCAAAGCCATAGCCCACGCCACATCCCGCAAGGCCGATCTGCCCGATCATGGCGGCCAGAACGCCTGACATCCAATAAGGCTGTTCGCCATGCTGCGCCCGCTGGATCGACCATGACACGGTGACCATCGTTGGGGTGCTTGCCATGCGCCGTGCCAGAGCGCGGATTTCGTCCGGCCCCACCCCACAAAGCGGCGCCGCCCATTCAGGCGATTTCGGCTGGCCGTCGCTTTCGCCCAGCAGGTAGGGGCGGAATTGCTCATAACCAACAGTGTAGCGGTTCAGAAAGTCGCGATCGGTGAGGTTTTCAGTCTCTAACACGTGGGCAAGCGCCAACATCAGTGCCGTATCCGAAGCAGGCCGAATGGCCATCCAATCACAGCCGTCTGGCGCGTCTGTGCGTTGCGGACCAACGTTAACACAGGTGATCCCTTTGGCGATGAACCGATCCAGCCAAACGCCTGTATCATGCTCGGTGATCCCGCCCATGCTGACCTGCGCGTTTTTTGAATTGATCCCGCCGAACATCACCAAGGTTTCGGCATTGTCATAGATCGTTTGCCAGCCGTCCTGATGTTCGTACAGCAGCGACATAAAGTTACTGCCAAAGACATGCGGCATGATGGATTGCGCACAGCCCGTTGAATAGCTGCCGAAGGAGGACACATAGCCGCCGATGCAGTTCAGGAAACGGTGCACCTGACTTTGGGCGTGGTGGAACCGTCCCGCAGAGGCCCATCCGTAAGAGCCGCCATAGATCGCCTCGTTGCCGTGGGTGTCACAGACGCGGGTGATTTCAGTTGCGGCAATGTCGAGGGCTTCGTCCCATGGTACCTCGACAAATTCGCCCGCGCCGCGGCCTGTGCGTTCGCGGGTGTCCAGCCACGCCTTGCGGATAGAGGGGCGCAGGACGCGAGATTTATGGTGAAGCGCCTTTGGCAGAGCCTCAGGGATCGCCGAGGGGCGCGGATCAGCGGCAAAGGGCCGTGTTGCAACGATGCGGTCGTTTTCGATATCGACCTCAAAGGCGCCCCAATGGCTGGTGGTTACCTTGGTGTCGCGCGTTGATCCATCGTTCATGGCAAAGCCTTGTTTGTGTCGTGTCGGGTGAGGTTAGCGTATTTGTGTGAATTGCGGATAGCCATGGGTTTTTTATGGGGTGCCGCGACGGTATTTAGCCATCAGGCCACTGGGGGCCTGATGGCTAAAAATCGGATCCGATGGTAAAAGCGGGCAGGCGGGTTTTAGACGTCTGCAAACAGGTCTGTTGCACCGCGTTTGGCCAGATACTCGGCTTGGCTCATCGGGCCAGCACTGCCCACAAGGGCGCGGTAGGCGTCATAGCTTTCGACAATGCGGCGGCCCATATCGTCGTCTTGGGCGACGCTTGCCGTGACCTCGAACGAGGCCTGCGCCAAGGCGTTCCAGACGTCGTCAGGCAGCTTGGTCGGTTTGGTGCCGGATTCTTTTAGCAGCTGCGTTAGGGCCAGACCGTTGTTGCCGTAATAATCAGCGTTGTGGTGGGTCAGCTCGGCGTCGATGATGCCAGTCACTATCGCCTGATCCGCACTAGAAAGCGCGTCCCAAAAGCCAAGGTTAAACCCGATCGAGATCTGTCCAGTGGGTTCATGGAAACCAGGGTAGATGTAGGTTTTCAGCAGCTTTTGAAACCCGAACTGTAGATCATTATAGGGCCCGACCCATTCGGTAGCATCAATGGTGCCGTCAAACAGCGCGTCAACAATGCCCCCACCCGGCAGGGAAACCGCATTCGCACCTAGTTTGGTGATCACCTGCGCGCCCAGTCCCGGCATGCGCATGGTGAGACCTTTGAAGTCATCTATGCTTTTGATTTCTTTGTTAAACCAGCCGCCCATCTGAACACCGGTTCCACCAGCGGAAAAGGCTTTGACGCCAAAGCCTGCGTTCAACTCGTCCCACAGCTCTTGGCCGCCACCGTATTTCAGCCACCCGATCTGCTCTAGAGAGGTCAGGCCAAGGGGGACGCTGGAAAAGAAATTCAGGCCGCGGTGTTTTTTCTGAAAATAGTAATCGGCCGAGTGGTACATCTCGATCTCGCCAGCACTTGCGGCGTCGTGAACACCCAAAGGTGGTACGAGTGTTCCAGCGGTGTGCACCTCGACGTTCAGGCGGCCTTGGCTGGCTTGGGTGATCCCTTTTGCAACGCGTTTGGCGCTATCGGCAAGACCGCCAAGGTTTGGCGGCCATGAGGTTGCCATGCGGATTGTTTGGGGGGTGTTTTGCCCCACGGCTGGCGCGGCAAGGGCGGCGGCACCTGTCAGCGCAGCACCGCCCGTTAATAGCGCGCGGCGGCGCGACAGCGGCTCGGCGTTGTGCGAGGTGGCGGGCATGTTTTTGGTGTCCAGTTTATCGGTCATTGGGACAGTGCCTCTTTGCGGCCCAAGAAATAGGCGGTTTCACCAATCTCGCTCCATTCAGCGACATCGCTGATAAAGTAGAGATACGCATCAGCCGTGTCGGCGGCGATGTCGCCCGCGTCAAACATGCTGGCCATAACGACATTGGCAGCGGCGATCTGGGCATCCCAGATGTCTTGCGGCATTTCATGGGGCACGATGCCTGCTGCCTCGTTGTTCAGGGCCAGCGCATTTTCATGCAAGGCAAGGGCGCGGTGGACGCCGTGTTCGGCCATGATGCAGCGTTCGATCAGCAGTTGGTCGGCTTCAGAGAGGCCCGTCCAGCGTTGCATGTTTATGCCAAGGCTCAGCGCAGCCGAGGGGCGTGCGGCATTCGGCGTGGTCATATGCGGGAAGGTCGCGGCCAGCCCCGAGGCGACCATTTGCGCGGCATTGAGCCCTTCTAGCGCGACGAGTGATCCCAGATCGCTTGCGGACATCACATCGACAACCTCGGTCACGCCCATCTCTTTCAAAAGCTGAAGGCCCAGACCGGTTGAGCCGACAGGGCCGGATTTTAGATCATCCAGACTGGTGATCGGCGCGCGCGACCAAAGCGGCATCGCGCCCTCATCGCCAGCCATAAAGGATTTGATCCCGAATTCATCGCCAAGGAGGTCCCACATAAACCGCCCGTCTGAAACGATGATCCAGCTTTCCAGTTCGCTTGTGCTCATCCCGCCGGGGTGGGCAGAGAACAGCCCAAAGGCGGGGTTGCGCGCGACAAAGGCGTCTTGGGACGTGAGATAGATATCAACCGCGCCACCCGACACAGTGTCGAGGAAACTGGCAGCGCTATCAGCACCCGCCGTTTGAACGTCGATTGTGATCCGACCATCTGACATGGCGGCAATGCGGGCCGCAATGCCAGCGGCTGCTTGGGGGCGGTCGGTGATTAATGACAGGGACAGTGTTTCCTGTGCGGTGGCAGGGGCCGCCGCAACTGTCGCAACACCAAGACCTGCGCCCAATAGTGTTCTGCGTTTCATATCAAGTCATTCCTTCATTGCGCGACCCGAGGCGCGCGTTGTGCCTAATTGATAGAGAGAGCAGCGAACCTATCGCAGCCACACTTCAACGCGTCGGTTGCTTTCGCGCCCGTTGGCCGTGTCGTTGCACCCCACTGGCGCAAGCGGGCCATAGGCCGACGTGGTAATACGGTCGGTTAGGGCGCCGCCACCAGGGACCGCGATCAAGGCGTCTTTTACGCTGGTTGCACGCAGCAGGGCCAAACGTTCGTTCAGGTCATACCGTCCGACATTGTCGGAAAAGCCGATGACAAGGATCTCGCGGTTGGCGGCTTCTTCGCTGTTTAGATAGGCGACCATGCGCTCAAGGTCGGTCCGTGATTTGGTATCCAGATCGGAAGAGGCAGAGGTAAAGCGGAAGGTGGTGGACAGGCGATCAGCGGTTGCCAGATCGCGGGCAAAGGTCTGAACAACCCCAAGGGTGTCTGCGCTGGCTGCCGACAGGATCGCCGAGGTCATCCGTGTGCCTTGCAGGCTGACGGGCTGTGTCACGATTGTTTGCCCGACAAAGCCTAGCTCTTCGATCAGGGGCTGGGCCTCTTTCGAGGACATGTAATCAACAAAACCTGCTTTGAACGGTTCCTGTTTTTCGTCGGCTGTATAGGCATAGACACGCTGGCTGAGCGGGTATTCTTCGGCTTTGATCGCGAAATCGCTGGCATAGGCGAGGGGGCCGCAGGATTGGCGGATGGGCAGAACTTCACCGCCGCCGCGCCCTGACAGGCTGGTGACTGTGATGGCGTTGACGTCTTCCACCACGGCTGCGGCTGCTTGGCTTTCGCTTTCGGCCCGTTCGGCGGTGCGGCGCAGGCGGATGCGGTTTGGCTCTAGCACCAACTCACCCAAGGCCTGATCCAAGGAAGACCCCTCAGCAGGGAGGAGCATGCGAATAGGGGCATCATCACCACCCAGTTCCGCCCAGTTTGTGATCCGGCCCCCTGCGATTTGCGCGAGGTTTTCCAAAGAGACGGATCGAACCGGATTGTCGGGGTGCACAATCGGCACCACCGCATCCAGCGCAATCACCCGTTCGCGGGCCTCATCGCGCAGATCAACCTGACCGTTGGCGATGTTCGCCTCGGCGATGGCTGCAGGCACCAAAGTGGTGGAGAGGAACATATCAACCGACCCTGCGCCGAGCTGTTCAAATCCGGCTTCGATGGGTTGCACGTTGATATCGACAGTGCCTGCCGCGTTAGCGCCTGTGCTATCGGCAAGTTCGATGCGGGTTTGGGTATCGCTGGATTGCTCTGTCGGCGCACCGCTTAGGCCCTTTGTCGAGACAAAGCCGCCCACCAGTTTTTGCAGCAACTGTGATGTGTTGGCCGCGTTCGCTGCGATCGACAATTCAAGATCAGAGGCAACAATCGGGCATCCCGCGCCTTCGCAGGTGGTCCATTCCCGTGACAGGCGCAATTCACCAATGCTGGTTTCCAAAACGTAAGTATCATCGTCAAAGGACAATAATTCACCCACAATCGACGTTGCGCCATCGGGGCTGGAGATTGTCACTTGTTCAGCAAAAGCTGCGAAAGGCAGCATGGCTAGACATGTAGCAGCGGCAAACGTGTGTTTCATTCGAAGCGTTCCGTTTTTAGTAAGAGCGACGGTTAAGCAGCCCTCGATTTTGTCGTTGCCCTTTTAGGCAATTTTCTTTGGCGGGGTCGGCATGCGACCCCGAAGGGGCAGGGCGCCGAGGGGCGCCGCAAACCCAAACACTTTTAAACAGGGCGCTTCACAGCGCGTCTTTCATCAGGTCCATCAGGATCGAGTTCCCGTCGAACGACCCATCGCTGCGCTGTGCTGCGCTGCCGATCGGGATCAAACCGTCGGCGGCCGCAAAAGCGAGAACCTGTTCAATCCGGCCTTGGTCATCAGCATGGTCAGGAAAGACAAGGCGCGTCTGCGCTGTAGTGCCATCGGCGGCGCCTTCGGGTTTAACGAGGATGAATTTGCCCGCGTTAGCAGCGGCGGTCAGTTGGTTCACCCCGCGAATAGCATAGGCCAGCGTTTCAAAACGCCCCTCATCCGCAATCGTTTTCTGGGGCGCTACTTTTGGCGCTGAAGCCGTGGAGATGATTTTGCGCAAAGCATCCAAGGTGCTTTCGCTTGCGGCGTCGCTGGCTGGGGCAGGGGTAGGCGCGGGGGCTGGCTCTGCTACGGCGGCTGCTTGGGTTACGGGTTGGGGTACTGGCGCAGGGACCTGTGATGGCGTTGGCGCAACAGACAACAGTTCAAGGTTGGAGGCCCGTGTGGCTGTATCGGTTTGGTTGGCCATCTGAATGTTTTCCAAGGCCTGTGCCATTTGGGCCAGCTGGGCCTTTTGGTCCTGCCATTGCAAATAGCCGTAGGTTACGCCGATCCCAATGGTAAAGGCGGCGCATCCAGCCATGAACAGGGGCAAAATTCGCGGCTTTTGCGTGTGTGGTTGTCTGTTCATATCTAAAAAGCTCATTGTCTTTTTTGTCCTTGTTTTGTCGGACCCGGTGCCTGCCATATGGATTACAGATACAATAAAGCGCGCAGGAAAGGTGGGCGTAAATTTTGTTGCTCGGAGAGAAATCCGAGTTTAATGAGTTGCGCAGCGCAAAAGGATTACCCTTTGCGGTGGCGTCAAAAAACGGCGCGCATCATCTGCGCGTTCACTGAATATCTCCCCAAATAGGTACACCCAAATCTTGCGGCAGCAAATCGTAGATACTCTACTGGTGGTGTAGCTAACTATTTATAGGCATTTGAGTGCATGGGGGTCAAAGTCAAATTACGGGAATTTGTGCGCTCTGGTGCAACTGCTTGTAGAAGTTAACAAAAATTAACCAATTAACGCTTTGAAGGCGGCAAATCAGGCTGGTGGCTTGCCCCATTACAGGTGTTTTGGGCCGATTTTCACCCAGCAGCGCAAATATGCGGTGCCTGATACAATCGTGAAGCCGCAAAATTGCGATTTGGCGTAGGCTCTTTTGAACAGTCCCATGGCACAGGAGCTTATATGTTTCGCCACCTTTTCACTCTGGCGATTGCAGTTTGCATTTCGTCGAATATCGTTTGGGCGCAAGAGCGTGCGCCATTACCTGATTATGTGATCGCAGAGTTTGGCACGCCACCAGCCATTCCAACCGGACCGCTGGCGGAACCTGTTGTTGATGCGCTGGAAGAGGTTCTTGAATTTGCGATGAACCAAGCAGATTGGAACCCCTCAAATACGGGTGGGTTTGATACTGTTGTACAGGCCCAAGATCCGCGGCTGGTTTGGGCGATTACCGATATGCTTCGGTTTGCGTGGCGCCCCGAATTTCGCGCTGCCTTGGCAGATGCTGCCGAGGGTATTCTGGACATGTCTTTCAAAAGCGGAACACAGCGGGCGGATATTATCAATCGGCTGATGGCATGGGATATGCCGGCCTATCCTGGATATCTTGGCCATAAGCGCAGTGTCTTTACCAACTATATACTCGGGTGGGAAAACATTTTCGTTGAGGGGGATATCGCGTGGCACCTTGTGGATTGGGGGGGCGTCAACATCGACGCAAGGCCATTTGACGCAACCGATGAGGTTTGTGATTGCATCCCCGCTGCCGATAACCCGCAGGTCAGTTCCGCCGCTGAGGCAGACTGGCTAAAGGATAGCGATATCGTTTTTGGTGTGGTCATCAACGGCGAGGCGCGCGCCTATCCGCGCCGGATCATGGAAGTGCGAGAGATGGTGAACGACACGCTGGGGGGGCGAGATATTGGCATTCCATACTGTACTCTTTGCGGGGCCGCGCAGGCCTATTTCACCGATCATTTACCCCGCGGAGTCGAACGCCCCATCCTGCGCACATCGGGTTTGCTGATCCGTTCGAACAAAGTGATGTATGATCTTGTGACGCAGTCGGTCTTTGACACATTCCTTGGCAAAGCAGTCACTGGCCCCTTGGCCGAGATTGGGTTGCAGTTAAAGCCAGCCACCGTGATCACATCTGATTGGGGCACATGGAGGGCAGCGCACCCTGAAACGACTGTCCTTATAGAGGATTTGGCGCTGGGGCGTGACTTTAACTTGCGCGAAACCCGCGATGCCCATGGCCCTATTTTTCCGGTGGGTGACGTCGACCCGCGTTTGCCCGTGCATGAGGACGTTATCGGCGCTGTCACCTCAGACGGCACGCCCATAGCCTTCCCACGCGCGCGGGCCATGGCCGCTTTGACTGCGGGGCAAGAGGTGGTGTTTGGGGATGTGAGATTGGAAAAATATGCGGGCGGCATACGTGCGCTGCGTTCAGATGGGTCGGATTTGGGGAGCCATCAATCCTTTTGGTTCGCATGGTCGCAGTTTCACCCGCAGACGATGTTATGGGCGGGGTGATCTGTGAAAGGGTAAGCGATGCCTTGGTGCGCATAATCCGAATTATGTTAAAGTAAAGCCCAACAACAACCACAGCGAACCCGATAGGCCATCCTGTTTCGTTGGCCCTGCACAAATCATTGTGTTAGGCGTGTTTTCTGGGCGAAAAATTTGGGAAAAAACTGTGCCGGAATTAACTTTATCACATATGGCTGCAACGCTGATTTTTGTTGTCGCCTGTTGGTGTGGGCACCGATACCGATATGTCTGGAAGGCCGAAGGCCCGACGTGGCAGCTTTGGGTTTATGGGGTCGCGGCGGCTGTCGGGCTTTTGATGCTGGGATTTATCCCGATCGTTTAGGGATTAGCCGCTGACGGCTTCTTCGTCTTCCATGCTTTCCAGCATCTTGCGGGCACGCGGACAAGTAAGGCGCTCCCGCAGGGGGCTGTCGGGGTCGATGTCTTTTTTGCAGACCAGACATTGATCCGCGTCCGAGATCGCATTCAACCCGCCACAGCTGCCTTTGATGGTGCGCCCTGCAAACATAACGCCTGCCGCCATCCCCAACATGATGAGCAGCAGCAGGCCAAAGGTGAACAAAAAGGTCGCCATCAAAGTTGCCTTTATAAGGTTACGCGCTTCGGAGTGCTGTAAAGCGCGCACTTTCAGTTGTTGTAAAGCCGGCGCCGTTCACATCTGCTTGGGTGAAGAGAACAGCAATGCCTTCGCGTTCGGCCAGCGCCAGACCTTCTTCTTGGCCCATCACGTGCAACGCAGTGGCCCAAGCATCCGCCAACATCGCGCTTTCGGCCAGAACCGTTGCGGATTTGGTGGTGTGGGTTACCGGATGTCCGGTGCGTGGATCAATCAGGTGGGAATATTCGGTACCGTCCACTTCAAAGAAGTTCCGGTAATCACCGGATGACGCCATACCAAGGTTGGCAACAGATACACGATCCAGCAGGCCGCGGGTGTTGGCGTCTGGTGTTTCGATCCCGATCTGCCACGCGCTGCCTTCGGCGTTGTACCCAGCGGCGTATAGATCACCACCGATTTCGATCAGATAGTTTTTCACGCCGATCTTTTCCAGCTCGCGCCCGATCAGATCCGCGCCAAAGCCTTTGCCGATGGCTGAGAGGTAGACGTTTACGTCATCCTGTTTCTTCTGTAGCGCAGCTGAGCCCACGCGCAGCGTGTTCCCATGGCCGGAACGCTGCGCCGCCATTTGAATATCTTGGGCGCTTGGCACGTTGTGTTTCGAATCATCCCCGCCAAAGCCCCACAGCTCGATCAAGGGGCCGACGGTTGTGTCAAAGCTGCCGCCGCTGGCGATATGAACCTGCTCGGCTGCTGTCATGACCTCGGCCAGCTCAGGCGAAATCTGCTGCTCATCGGTGCTTTTGCTGGCGTTGAAACGCGAAATCTCTGAGGTCTCGTCCCAGTTGGACATCTGTTTGTTTACAGTCGCCAAAGCCGTGTTCACAGCGTTCTGAACCTCTGCCTCACCAACCGCGCGGGGCGCATCAACAACCGTAAGGCTGAATGTCGTCCCCATGGTCAGGCCTGAGAACTTTAGGATTTCATCGCCCAGCTTGCAGGCAGAAAGCCCAACAGCGCAAAGCGGCATTACGATGAAATTACGACGTGATAATCCGATTGAACGAGACACTTTAGATCCTCAATTTTCTAGTCGGGCGTGCTCTAACACAACATCACATGTGGTGTCTTGTTCAAAGTGAAGTCTTTTCATTGGAAAATTACTAGGCTATCGACCACTCGCAAATCAGCTTGGCACATTTTGTAGAAACCAAGATGCGCTAAGAGATAGAAAGTCCGACTCAACGAGGTCCATTTTGCAGAATTTTTTGCTTAAGAAAGGTCTGAATGTTTCTATTTCAGGCGTTCTGAATGACGAATCCATCAAAGATACAACAGTCAAAACCGTTGCGATCCTTGGGGATGATTACATTGGGCTAAAGCCGCGATTGTCGGTTGCTGTTGATGATCCTGTCGTGGTCGGGACACCCATTTTCACCCATAAAGACACGCCGCAAGTTCAGGTTGTTTCGCCCGTTTCGGGGCGAATCAAAGCGATCAACCGTGGCGCGCGCCGCAAGTTGATCAGCGTCGAGATTGAAGTTGCTGCTGAAAAAGCGGGCGATGCGATTAATTTCTCAGCAGTTGGCGATGAAAAAACACCCGAGGGTTTGGCCGAACGCCTGTGTCAGGCGGGTTTGTGGACGTCATTCCGCACGCGCCCTTATTCAAAGGTTCCCGCCCCCGAAACACGCCCTGCCGCGATTTTTGTGACCGCCATGGATACCGATCCATTGGCCGCCAACCCTGCCCCGATCATTGCAGAAAATGCCGCCGCGTTTGCCCGTGGCGTCACCGCGATTTCGCAGCTGTCCGAGGGTAAAACATATGTTTGCCACGCAGGCGAAAACGACATTGCAGTTGGTGACAGCAGCAGCGTTGAAACCGCTGTTTTCTCTGGCCCCCACCCTGCGGGCCTAGCTGGCACACACATCCATTTCCTAGAGCCGATCCACGGTGACAAAACGGTCTGGACCATCGGCTATCAGGATGTGATTGCGGTTGGTCGCCTTTTGGAAACTGGCCAGTATGACGGCGAACGGATCATCAGCGTCGCGGGGCCGATGTGCGGCGAGCCGCGCGTGGTGCGCACGGTTGTTGGGGCCTCGATGGCCGATATCGCCGCGCCCGATCTTGCAACGGACACGCCTGTTCGGGTGATTTCTGGCTCGGTCCTCAGCGGCACGATGGGCGCAGGGGAAACAGGGTATCTAGGGCGCTATGCGCGCCAGATCACGCTGATCGAAGAAGATCACAAACAAATCCCGATGGGTTGGATCAGGCCGATGATCAGCAAATATGCTGTGCAGCCTGTTCTGGGCTCGGCGCTGGCGCGCGGCTTGTTCCCGCTCACGTCCAACCTGAACGGCGGGCGCCGCGCCATGGTGCCGGTTGGCACCTTTGAGACGCTGATGCCGCAGGATTATCTGCCGACACAGTTGTTGCGTGCGCTGATTACGATGGACACCGATCAGGCTCAGGCGCTCGGCGCGATGGAACTCGACGAAGAAGACCTGAGCCTTGCAGGGTTTGCCTGCCCAGCGAAATACGAATATGGGCTCGCCTTACGTGACTGCCTGACAATCATCGAAAAGGAAGGTTGACCCATGGGCCTGAGAAGTTTTTTTGATAAAATCGAGCCTGATTTCTTAAAGGGCGGGAAATGGGAGCGCTATTTTCCAATCTATGAGATGGTCGAAAGTTTCATCTACACGCCAAAGACCGTAACCACCGTTGCGCCGCACGCGCGGTCTTATGTCGATATGAAACGCATCATGACCTATGTCGTGCTGGCGACCATTCCTTGTATTTTGATGGGTCTGTATAATGTCGGCCTGCAAACAAACACGGCCATCGCGGCCTATGGCCCTTCTGGGTGGCGTGCCGCAGTGATTGGGGCCTTGGGCATCGGGTTTAACCCTGCCAATCCGCTGGCCAATATGCTGCACGGCGCGATGTATTTCATACCGATCTACCTGACCACGCTGATCGCTGGCGGTATTTTTGAGGTAATCTTTGCCACCGTGCGCCGCCATGAGGTGAATGAGGGCTTCCTTGTGACCTCTATGCTTTATGCGCTGATCCTGCCAGCAACCACGCCGCTGTGGCAGGTTGCGCTAGGCATCGTTTTCGGTGTGGTCATCGGCAAAGAAGTCTTTGGCGGCACCGGTAAGAACTTTCTCAACCCTGCGCTGACGGGGCGGGCATTTTTGTATTTTGCCTATCCTGCGCAACTGTCTGGCGATTCCGTTTGGGTGCCTGTGGATGGTTTCACGGGGGCAACGGCCCTCGCTGTGTCGGCATCTGACGGCTATCAGGCGCTGGCCGCACAGGGCCTCACATGGTGGGACAGCTTTATCGGCTTTATGCCTGGATCAATGGGCGAAACATCGACCATCGCGGCGATTATCGGGCTGTTGTTCCTGCTGGCGACCAAGATCGCCAACTACCGCATGATCGTTGGCTGCCTTGCGGGCATGATCGGGTTTTCGCTTTTGCTGAACGCTATCGGTTCCGAGACGAACCCGATGTTTGCCATGCCTTGGTACTGGCACCTTGTTGTGGGCGGCTATGCCTTTGGCCTTGTCTTTATGGTGACCGAGCCCGTTTCGGGATCCCATACAAATGCGGGCCGCTATATTTACGGGGCGCTGATTGGCTTCATGGTGGTGATGATCCGCGTGATCAACCCCGCCTTCCCAGAAGGGATGATGCTGGCAATCCTATTTGGTAATGTCTTTGCGCCATTGATTGACCACTTTGTCGTACAAGCAAACATTCGTCGGAGGGCAAAACGTCATGTCTGAAGAAAACACAAACGTAGTCGTCGCGCCAAAAGGTCCGATTGGCCGCTTTTTAGCCCTGCCAACAGATTCGACACCGAAAACCGTTTTCGTGGCGGTCACGCTTTGCCTTGTTGCGTCGATGATCGTGTCCGCCGCAGCGGTTGCCTTGCGCCCGCTGCAAGAGGTGAACGCGCTGAAGGACAAACAGATCAACATCCTTCAGGTGGCTGGCATCTACGAAGAAGGCGCAGACGTGGTTGAATCCTTTGCCGCTTTTGAGCCACGGGTTCTTGAGCTGAGCACAGGCGATTTCACGGATCAGTTTGACCCCGCTGTCTTTGATGACCGCGCGGCCGCCAACGATCCTGCGACATCAATCGCATTGGCCGATGATCCAGCCGGCATCGTGCGCCAAGGTAAATTCGTGACAGTCTACATTCTGCGCGATGATGCGGGTGAAATAGACAAGCTGATCCTGCCCGTTCACGGCTATGGCCTGTGGTCGACCCTATACGGGTTTATCGCGCTGGAAGAGAACGGCAACGATATCTTTGGCCTTCAGTTTTATGACCACGCCGAAACGCCTGGTTTGGGCGCCGAAGTGGATAACCCGCGCTGGAAAGCTCTTTGGAACGGTCAGCGCCTGTCTGATGACGAAGGCACCCTGCACATCAGCGTTTCAAAATCCGCCCCTGCGGCGGGGGATGAATATCACATCGATGCCCTTGCGGGCGCGACGCTCACGACCAATGGGGTCCACAACCTGGTTAGGTTCTGGATGGGTGAGGCCGGTTTCGGCCCCTTCCTTCAGAAGCTCAAAAAAGGAGAAATCTGATGGGACAAACCCGTAGAAAAATGTTGATCGACCCGCTGGTCGATAACAACCCCATCACCTTGCAGGTTCTCGGGATTTGCTCGGCGCTGGCGGTGACCTCATCGTTGAAAGTGGCGCTGGTTATGGCGATCGCGGTAACATTGGTGACGGCGTTTTCGTCGATGTTCATCTCGATGATCCGCAACCACATTCCGGGTTCGATCCGGATCATTGTGCAGATGGTCATCATCGCGTCTTTGGTTATTCTGGTTGACCAGATGCTCAAGGCCTACGCCTTTGAGATTTCAAAAACCCTGTCGGTCTTTGTGGGCCTGATCATCACAAACTGTATCGTTATGGGCCGCGCCGAAGCTTTTGCCATGAAGAACGGCCCCATCGACAGTTTCGTTGACGGCATCGGCAACGGGCTGGGCTATGGGCTGATCCTTATGCTGGTCGGCATCATCCGCGAGCTGTTTGGTTCGGGCAGCCTGATGGGTATCACCATTTTGCCAACGGTCAACAACGGCGGATGGTATGTGCCAAACGGCCTGCTGCTGCTGCCGCCATCTGCGTTCTTTATCATCGGGCTTTTGATCTGGGCCTTCCGCACATGGAAGACAGAGCAAGTCGAAGAGCGTGAATATAAAATTCAAGTAATGGATGCACACTGATGGAAGGTTTGATTTCAATCGCCGTAAAGGCAATCTTTGTCGAGAACCTCGCCCTGTCGTTCTTTTTGGGGATGTGTACGTTCATCGCTGTTTCCAAAAAGATCTCAACAGCCTTGGGTCTGGGTATTTCGGTTATGGTGGTGCAGGCGATTACGGTGCCTGCCAACAACCTGATCCTGACCTATCTGCTGGCACCGGGTGCACTGGCATGGGCAGGTTTTGCAGAGGTTGACCTGACGTTTCTTGGCCTGATCTCATATATCGGCGTCATCGCGGCGCTGGTGCAAATCCTAGAGATGGTTTTGGATAAATATTTCCCGCCGCTCTATAACGCGCTGGGTGTTTTCCTGCCGCTGATCACCGTGAACTGTGCGATCCTTGGCGGGTCTTTGTTCATGGTTGAGCGGAGCTATAATTTCCCTGAATCGGTGACCTATGGCATCTCTTCAGGCTTTGGCTGGGCCCTTGCCATCACTGCGATGGCTGGTGTGCGCGAAAAGCTGAAATACTCCGACATTCCCGATGGCCTTCAGGGTCTAGGCATTACTTTCATCACGGCTGGCCTGATGGCTATGGCGTTCATGTCTTTCTCTGGCGTGAAACTCTAAAAGGGAAACTCAGATGGCAACCTTTGGCCTTGGTATCTTACTTTTCACAGCAATCGTTATCGCGCTTGTTGCAATTATTCTCGCCGCGCGCTCCAAGCTGGTCTCGACGGGGAACGTCAACATCACCATCAACGGTGAAAAGACGATCTCGGTTCCGGCTGGCGGCAAGCTGCTGCAAACCTTGTCTGAACAAAAACTGTTTGTTCCCTCGGCCTGTGGTGGCGGCGGTACCTGCGCGCAATGTCGCGTAAAGGTCCATTCTGGTGGCGGGTCGATCCTGCCCACCGAAGAGGGCCATATCACCAAACGCGAAGCCTCTTGCGGTGATCGCCTGTCCTGTCAGGTTGCGGTGAAACAGGACATGGACATCGAAGTCCCCGAAGAGGTGTTCGGCGTGCAGAAATGGGAATGCACCGTGCGTTCCAACGACAACGTCGCAACCTTTATCAAGGCGCTTATTCTGGATTTGCCAGAAGGCGAAGACGTCAACTTCCGCGCGGGTGGCTACATCCAGATCGAAGCCCCAGCGCATGATCTGAAGTATTCCGAATTCGATGTGCAGGAAGAGTACCGCGAAGATTGGGACAAATTCAAACTGTGGGAATATGAATCCCATGTGGAAGAACCGATCGAGCGCGCCTACTCCATGGCCAACTATCCGGATGAGCGCGGCATGATCATGCTGAACGTGCGTGTTGCCTCCCCGCCTCCTGGTTCGGTCGGCATCCCTGCGGGCAAAATGTCGTCCTATATTTTCAACCTGAAACCAGGTGACAAGGTCACGATTTCCGGCCCTTACGGCGAATTCTTTGCCCGCGACACCAAGAAAGAAATGGTGTTCATCGGCGGTGGTGCAGGCATGGCCCCCATGCGCAGCCACATTTTCGACCAGCTCAAGCGCCTTGAAAACCGCGATCGCAAGATCACCTTTTGGTATGGTGCGCGCTCGAAACGTGAAATGTTCTTTGTTGAGGATTTTGACGAGCTGGCCAAACAGTTTGACAACTTTACATGGCATGTTGCCCTGTCAGACGCCCTGCCCGAGGACGAATGGAAAGGCTATACCGGCTTTATCCATAACGTGCTGATGGACGAATACCTGAAAAACCACCCTGCCCCAGAAGACTGTGAATATTACATGTGTGGACCGCCCATCATGAACCAGTCTGTCACCAATATGCTGATCGAAATGGGCGTTGATCCAGAAGACATCATGCTGGATGATTTTGGCGGTTAACGCCTTTGAGTGGCCCCGTCAAAATGGCGATAAAAACAAAACAACCCCGCATCTGTTGCGGGGTTGTTTGATTTTCGGCCCCTGCCCCGCTGCGGCGGTTGTGGGTTAGGTGGTCACATGCCGCCTGCGTGACGCCGCAGGGCGCCCCGCCAAAGATATCTTTGCATCCGCGCGGGGGGTTTCGCTCACCAGTTTGCCGTTCGCGACGACAAAGAGCCGTGTCGCGCGCAGGCGCAATGCTTCGATCGGGTCACCTGCGTCTAGCACCACCAACGATGCTTTTGCCCCAACCTTTAGGCCATAGTGCTCTAGCCCCATGATCTTGGCGTTTTCGTCTGTCACCATCGCAAAACATTTTCGCATTTCATCGGGGCTGGTCATTTGCCCCACGTGCAACCCCATAAAGGCAACGTCCAGCATATCGGCGGTGCCCAGCGAATACCAAGGGTCCAGCACGCAATCCTGCCCCCATCCAACCGTGATCCCATGGGCCTGCATTTCCTTTACCCGCGTCAGGCCGCGGCGTTTGGGATATGTATCATGGCGCCCCTGTAGCACGATATTGATCAGCGGGTTGGGGATGGCTCTGACATCGGCCTCGGCCATCAGCGGCAACAGTTTGGACACATAATAATTGTCCATCGAATGCATCGAGGTCAGGTGCGATCCAGCCACCCGCCCGTTCAACCCCAGCCTTTGTGTTTCATAGGCCAGCGTTTCGAT
>NZ_JASF01000008.1 GCF_000622405.1 Sulfitobacter donghicola DSW-25 = KCTC 12864 = JCM 14565 | reverse complement strand
GCAGTCAATGTATTGTGTCGGTCAATTGCCGAATTGTGCATCGCAGATCATCAAGGCGATGCAAGGGAGATTGCGGACTGGCTGTCCAACAAAACCGAAGCGACATGGCTCAGCTGGCTTACGCGCAGCGATGCAACGGTACATGTAGCTGAAAGGGCCACTGAAATTGTGGGAGTCGGAATGATTGATAGCCATGGAGAAGTGCTGCTGAACTATGTTCGGCCTGATGCGCGTTTCTCTGGGGTAAGCAAAGAGCTTCTCGCTTCTTTGGAAAACGTGGCTACTACAGAAGGTAACAGAAAATGTGTTTTAGAAAGCACCAAAACGGCTAAGAAATTTTATGAACGCTGCGGCTACAGAGCAGTGAATAAAACCAGCCTGAAAATGGTAAAGCTACTGTAAAAAAGGGGGGCTAATGGCTGTAGGTTTGGGCTCAAACCCGACCTTAGCCGCGCGACGCACTAACGTCCGCTATGCGCAAAGCTGACCTACCAAAAACGGCCGTTTTGGAAAGCTACGGCCCCTGCCCTGTTTTGCGCTTCCACAAACCACGATCAAAATAGGTGAGGTTGTTGAACGTTTTTGAAATGAACGTAGCCGCTATCTTGCAGGTCGCAGCCCAAACCATCGACGCCTGCCCTGCCCTTCCCGCTGATCCGTTATGACGGCCAAAGTCTGCCGAAAATCTGCGCGTTGTTCGGCCACAGTTTCCCGCAATTCTTGTATCTGATCGGTTAGTTGTTCGCGTTCCCGCGTCCGTTCTAGATTGGCGTTTTCCAGTTCTCTGCGGATTGCATCAATTTCGATCTGTAAGACGCTGTTTCCTTGTTCTTTTTCGGTGTTCTCTACTGGATTTCTTGGCTGTTCGTTACCAGTAGGGGGGAACACTCTGTGCAGTTCTGATTGATCTATGAGAAATGCGCCTTTTTCGCCCTTATCATGCGACAGCTTACCTGTTTTTATAGCCTTTGAGATCGTAGATTTTGCACGACCACAATCTTTAGCTGCTTGGTTTAATGTGAGTTTCATGCCTGTGTTCGCCCGTAGTTTCTTAGTGTTTTTATCCGGTAATGTATGGCCTTAAGGACCGGTAACATTACCAGTGTGCCACATTCATGCAGTTTAGGAAATAGGGTGGATAATAAGCGCAAAAATCACTTCCTTTCATCAAGCTCGCCTGATCGTACTGGTGCTAACCTGAAACAACCTTGCCAGCTCAGAAATGCCACGGCCTTCCTGATCCCGCATACGGGCTACCTCAGCACTACGTTCGGCAGAGAGGGCAGGGGGACGGCCACCAACTCGCCCTCGTTTGCGAGCAGCTGTTAGTCCCTCTTTGGTTCTTTCAGATATCCGTTCACGCTCAAACTGGGCGATCGACGCGAACACATGGAACACCAGCCGTCCTGCTGGCGTTGTGGTGTCGATATCTTCAGCCAGTGACCGGAACCCAGCGCCTTGCGCACGGACGGCCTCAACGATGCTCAGGAGGTCTTGGAGTGACCGGCTGAGCCGGTCGTACTTAGTGACGACAACAACATCACCGTCCCGCAACTGCTCGATCATGCGATCCAGTTCAGGGCGGGATTTCTTAGTGCCTGAGATTTTCTCCGCAAAGATGCGTTCCGCGCCAGCCGCCTCAAGTGCCGTGGTTTGGGCATCAAGATGCTGTTCTTCCGTCGAGACACGTGCGTAGCCAATGATCATTGCTGGACCCTTTCAAAAACGTTCCAGAACCACTTAGGTTTTGGAAGGGGTTTTTGACAGCGGAAATCGGGGTGTTTTACGGGTGTGTCAAAAACGCTCGTTTTTGAACGGTCAAATGAAGATCATGGGTTCGTGTCGTCATAATAGCTCGACAATCCCCACACGTTTTCCAATTTGCCATGCAGATGAAATGTCCGATGAATCGCAGACTTCTTGCCAGCACTCCCACATGTCATCGGAAAAACCCAAATCATCAAAAATGACCAATGCACCTGACTGACTAACCTGCTTCACATGCTCAAACTGCGCCAACACTACAGATTTTGTATGGATAGCATCAATTAGAGTGATCGTTGCTTTGGGGGCAACTAACGACAAGTTGTCTTCAAATGTCCCTGCAGTCAGTATGAATTGATCACTGACTGCTTCAAAATTCTTACGAGCGATAGAGCACCATAGCTCATTAGGCTCAAAACTGACCAAATGACCTTTACCTGCGATGGTAAGACCTGCAAGCCAATACATGCCACTCGCACCAAAAGCTGCACCAAATTCAAGTATTGTGGCCGGTTGAATTTGCACAGCTAACCACGCATAAAATTCGCATATGCCGCGCCCTGTTCTAACTTGAGACATATTTCGCTTCGAGTTTGGGCCTACGCTCTGTGCATAATCTGGAATGCCATCATAGCCTTCCCAAAGAGACATTTTTCCTTTGTCATCAGTTTTTGAAATTGCTTCTTCAATGGCTTGAAATACGACTTCGTTTTGTTTGGTAAATGTAGCTTCGTGTATATTATAACTTAAGAGAAAGTCGTTTCTTGAACCACCTCCCAGCACACGCGTAAGTTTCAATCGCAAAGCTTTAACTCCAAGTCTTTAACATAATAATCAGTGCTTAAGCACAAGATTTTAGCATGCCACCGTCGGCAGCACGCCAATGCTATATTTAACATTTCTAGAAGATAAAATCATCTGATGTGAGTGCGCTTGGGTTAACAAACCTCAAATCTATGTCTCCAGATCCATAATCAACATTCGACGATCCGTTTGGACCACTTGTAATGGTCAACGAAGAAAACGAGTTTGCACCCGTTGCAGACAGGTCTATCCTATTATTTCCGTTGTTGAAGTCAGTGATTGTATCGCCTCCACCACCGCTACGGAAAACGAATACGTCGTTTCCAGATCCGCCGGATAGAATATCATTACCATTGTCTCCAAATATCTTATCATTCCCGCCATCACCATACAGTCGATCGTTCCCATCACCGCCAAAAACGCGGTCGTTATTGTTGCCACCACCAATCCGGTCGTTCCCATCACCGCCAGATAGAGTATCATGGCCACTTCCACCTTGGATCGTATCCTTGCCTTCATCACCCCAAATACGGTCATTACCGTTGTCACCGCGCAAGCTGTCATCCCCTTCGCCGCCACCTATTCGGTCGTTGTTATTGGCACCGATGATTAAATCATCTCCTAAGCCACCTTGGATCGTGTCATTACCATTGTCTCCGTAGATAGTATCGTTCCCATGGTCACCGTACAGCTTGTCTGCGCCGTCGCCACCTCCAAGGACATCATTTGAGGTTCCTCCGTAGAGTGTGTCATTACCACCACCGCCCTGAACTGTGTCGTGACCACTGCCTCCCCAAACTTGATCATTGCCAAGCCCAGCATCAACACTGTCATCGTTGATGCCTGCAGCGATAAGGTCTCCGTTGTTCGTTGCTGTGTTGTTGGCTACTGAGATAGTCTCAGTTACGTCAGATGCATTCACATCAATATCATTGTAAGTGATTCCGCCACTTCCGCTTGCTATGGCTGTATCGGGTACAAAATTTACCTGATCAATGTACGCTACTTCTGTAAGTGAGTTTAAATTTGCAGGTAATCGTGCGTCAGGAACAAAGTGAGCCTCTTGAGTTCTTGATCTTGCACCGCCGTTTCCTGTCATATCAACTCGAGCACCTTCTAATGAATAAAAGATGTGTCCACCTGCTGAAGTATTTATAAGCAGCCACTGTTGTGGCGTTGAGCCGACATCATTGTGCCCTCCGTTAAACGAGACGACTTTAACGTCATAGGCGCTCGTTGAAAGATTATTTAGGTCAATAGCAGTACCTTCGATTTTTATCGTATCTCTTGATGCGTCGAAATCTTCTAATCTACCGACAACAGTACCACTTACTTGGTCAAGATCCTGAAAATTAATTGTATCATTGCCCAAGCTTGTTCCGTCGGCCTTATCCCCTCTTACATGGTGCCCTTGTACGTATCCTGTAGCTCCTAGAAATCCAAGATTTATAGTATCATTACCCTCACGCGCGTAAGCATGCCACTGCCCCGTACTATTGTCTGGGTCCGACGAGAAATCTCTTATCAATGTGGCCGTGTCATTGCCGAGTGAACCTGTGTAGTTTAGCATACGATTATTCCTTTAGTTACCACAATTACTACCATAGGTTATCTTTTCGGGAGGATTTAGCAACGATATTGACCGTTTTTGAACGGGCCAAGATCAGGTGTGCGGACGAAGTTGCCATTTCAGGTTGATTGAGGTGGCGGCGGTTTGATTAAGTCAGTATCTCTAAATCAAGGAAAGCTAGTGAGGGTATCGGATGCCTGAAGTCATCAGCGGCAGTTGCCATTGTGTCACTTGTCGAAAGACACATGCCGCTCCTTTTGCAAGTACTGCCCGTGTGTCCAGAAATCTCTTTTCTTGGACAAGTAGTTTGAACAACAAACGAACCTACGAGGCTTCCCCCGGAAAGTTCCGTCATTTTTGTGGGAACTGCGGGGCTCATTTGATGGCTGAATGGTCGCACGAGGACACCGTAATCCTCAGGGTTGCGACATTGGATGGCATGCCCCAGAAGCACACTTCTAGGCACATTTGGTGCTCACACGATCTTGAGTGGTTGGACTATGCGAGTGTCGATGAGCGTTACCCTGAGTTGCCGTAAATAGATGCAAATTTAGTCACCCAAAATTGCAAAACTGGTTCGAAGCCGACATTCGCAGTCTTCCAAAAACGACCGTTTGTTGAACAGATAACTTTGGCTTTTTTACAGTACCCAGTTAGCGCACAGGCGGATCATCAAGCACATTGACACAGTACCTAAAATCTACATATAGTATTCTGTGAAAAATGCGGCACAATATGGAGTTACCTGCATGCGCACGCTTAATCTAACAGATAACCCATATACTTCTGAAATTTCGCGATTTCTCGAGCAGGCGAAGGACGACTTCGAACTTAAGGCTTTCATCGGTGAGGTCAGAGAACAAGGGAAGCGCATTTTGGGGGATAGCTTCGATATTTTTTTTGATGGCCCCATCACTTTAGAGAACTTTAGAAACCGCGTTTTTATTCGCGGTGCTTGGTCCTAGCCCCTGCGCAGAGGCCTTTGTTCTGGCGTTTTCTATGTAGGTCACCGCTCATGCGTAGGCCCTTCGCGCTCGGCAGCGCGTTCTTTCTCCGCCTGCCTTTCCTGCTCCGCCGCCCGTTCGCGCTCTGCGTCTTCGCGTTGCAGGTCTTGCCGCGCCTGCTCCTCATGACGCTCCACTTCGTCGCTGACGCCGTAGCTTCGGCTTTCCTGCGCTGCCTTGAGCTGCTCGAGTGGCGTCTGAGGCGTGACGGCCTCACGCTGCGGCCCACGTGCGGCCTCTTGGGCGGCCCTGAACTGCTCCAGCGCCGTCTGCGGTTCTCGCTGAGGCATGGACGGCCCGTCGGCCACTGCGCGCTCCTGCATGCCGTCCACCAGCCGCTCAAGCCAGTCCCGCGCCCAGTCCTTGAACTCGGCGGCAATCTCGCGGGCCTGTGCGGCGATTTGCTTGACCTCCTGCCAGCGTTCAGCGGCTGGCGTGGAAAGCCCGCGCCGCATCATGCTCCATGATCCTGCACTCATGCCGGGCAGGGCGGGGCGGTCCAGCTCCACGGCCCGCGCCATGTGCTCCGTCTGCGCGGCCTCGTCGCCGCGCTCGGCGGCGTCATGGGCCATAGACAGGGCATCTGCGCGTTGCGCGACCAACGTGCGGTGATCAACCCGCTCGTGAATGTCGCACCGCTCCAGCGTGTCATTTACGTGCTCAGCCCATGAGCCGCGCCAATCGACCAGCAGGTCTTTGGCGTTCCAGTCGCGCTCCTTGGCCCCGAACCCTTCGGGTCCAACAGCGCGGGTGGTCAGCATGATATGGGCGTGGTGATTGCGCTGGTCGCCCTCGCGACCTGGGGCATGAAGCGCCACGTCCGCGATCATGCCCCGCGCCACGAATTGCTCCTGCACAAACGCCCGCACAAGGTCGGCGTTTTGCTCGGTGGACAATTCCGACGGCAGGGCAACACGCACCTCGCGGGCCACCTGCGCGTCCTTGCGGCGTTCGGCGTCTTCGACGCCGTTCCACAGCGAGGAACGATCATGGACCCACGCTGGCGCGTTATCGGGGGCGATGATCTCTGTGTGCAGGACACCGCTCTTGCGGGTGTAGTCATGCACTTCGCCCGTGCGGTGATCCTTGATCACCTCGGCGGTGCGATAAGCGATGGCGGCGGTTGCAGACCGTCCCTTGCTTCGGGAGATCACAGATGCATCAAAATGATAAATCGCCATGATCGCCTCTTGGCTTGGTTTCGAAAGGATGCGCAGCGGTCCTTCGCTCACACGTCGCTTGCGACGTATAAGTGAGCACTTACGTGATCACCGCACTTTACTGCACAGACTGAATTCCCTAATAAGTAGAACAACCGGAGAGGGAATAAAAGTGAAAACACTTCAACAACAAATCGCCTCGGCTGAAGCAAAGCTGGCTCGGCTCCGCACCAAAAAGAAGGCCAGCGACACTCGCGTCAAAATCGTTGTGGGCGCTGTCGTTGCCAAGGCCGCTTTGGAAAGCCCGCAAGCCGCTGCGAAACTGGCGGCACTTTTACGCGAGAGGGTCACACGCGACCTCGATGTGAAAGAGCTGCAACCGCTCCTGTCCGACCTTGATCAGAAAGCCGCTCAAGATGAATGATGAAAAACTAGATGCCCTGCTGGAAGCGATGGCAGAGAACACCACCACGCTGATTGACGTGCAGAAACAATCTGCGGCCACGTCCGCCTCCACCAAGGATGCACGCACCTACGTTCAGACCATTGCCAAGCAAACGGACTGGAAAAACAACGGGCAGGTGATTGCTGCGGTTCTCAGCTCAGCCCTCGAAAAAGATCATGAAGCCCTGCACGCGGCCAGAGATGCAGCACAGGAAATGCGCGGGCTGTCTGTCGAACTGACCCGCAAGACGGATCGGGCGGCAGAGGCCCAAATGGACGGGGTCAGCAAACTCCACGCCGCCGCTCACCGCCTCCAGAGCGCACAGGAGGCCCATGAGGCGGGTAAGTGGCGCAGAATGGGCATGATCGCCCTCATAGGGGCGCTCTGTGGCGCTGTGGGCTTCTTTGCACGCGAACCAGCCGCCAAATACACTCACCTTTTTGAAGCAGGGACTGCCCTCAAGCAAAATGCCTTCGCTTCAGAGTGCAGAGGCGCACGTGGCGCCAGCTTTACGGAAAACGATCGGTCAGGCTGCGTTATCTGGGAAGACCCCTCGTAGAGCGCGTTCTTGGCTCCTTGACCTTAGCTCTTTATTATAACATATATGTTATATGTGGTCAGTAGAGACATTGGACAAGCGGGTAGACCGGGAGCTGGAAAAGCTGCCGCGTGATCTGTTTGCTCGGTTCTTACGGATTGCAGACCTGCTGACGGAGCAAGGGCCCGAAACTGTCGGGATGCCGCATGTGCGGTCCCTGTCCGGCGCTGGCGGTCTTTGGGAAATCCGTATGAGTGGCAAGGACGGGATTGCCCGTGCAATTTACGTAAAGGCGTCGGGACAGCGATTGATTGTTGTTCATGCGTTCCTGAAGAAAACCCAGAAGACGCCAAAGACCGCACTTGAAACAGCCCGCAAGCGGGCGAAGGAGGTAATATGACCAAACTGGCTGACCTGAAAAAAGAGTTTCTGAGCGATCCTGACAATAAGGCCGCTTACGATGCCCTAGAACCTGAATTTAACCTCGCCCGCAAACTCATTGCAGCACGGGCAGCGGCTGGGCTGTCCCAAGCCGAAGTCGCCGAGCGGATGGGAACCAAACAGAGTGAGATTTCTCGCATCGAAGGGGCGCGGCAAAATATCAGCATCGAAAAGCTGGCCCGCTTTGCTGACGCTGTAGGCGCCAAACTGGATATCCGCCTCGATCCAGTTTGAGTGTAACAGACACCAAAAACACGCCCTTAAACCAAGACATATTTACCAAAAAAGCGCGTAGCGCCTTTCTTGTTCTATAAGTTCTATAAGTTCATGCCTGAATTTGTTTTTAAGTTCATATACTTGCGGCCTTATAAGTAGGATATCCAGCCGCAAAAGTAGGATATCCAGCCGAAATAACAGATTTACAGGTAGAGTTTAACCCATTATTTAACCTACCATGATTAAGACAACTCAAGTTGCAGCCGATCGTGCTCATGACGATACCAAAACTGTGCTGCCCGCTGAGGTGGCTCGGGGCGTCTATATGCAAAATGCGCCGAGTCTTGCCGCTCTCAAGCTGATGCATCTGATGATCGCGACAGCAGGCGGGCGTATGGCTGAGCCAGTTCGCCACGAAATTCGCTTATCGGACATTCGCAAAATTGACGGCATGAACAATCATAGCCGTGGCAGTCTCACGCCCCTTTTTGAGGAGTTGCGAGCAGTGGTTATCCGGGAAGGCAATCCCGATGAGGATATAGATCGGATCGTGATCGGCGGGTTGTTGGATCATGCCGTTCTAAACCGGAAAGACCCTATCAGTGGCGACACACTTTTGTCGTGGTTTTTTGGGCGAATGTTTATCGAAATGGCAGAGGCTTCTATCCATTGGGCTATCATGGATCGCCAAACTATTTTTCACCTCACCAGTAAATATTCAGTGCTGCTGTTCCAACATATTTCCAGCCTCACGGGATTAAAGCACATCGCTAGCAAAACTTTTACCGTGTCAGAATTGCGAGCCATGCTGGGGGTGACGGAAGGAAAGATTACACGATTTGCAAACTTGAATCGCGACGTAGTTCAGCCAGCTATTAAAGAGATTAGCCAGCTTTCGCGCTTGGCGCTGACCGCCACGCCTAACAAGATCGGGCGGACAGTCGCCAGTGTGACTATTTCTTGGGAAGAAAAAGAACAGACGCAGAAAAAGTCTGCCAAGGCCGAATTGGATCGGCCCAAGGTAGGTCGAAAAGCGCGGCGGGACGGAACGGCAGAAACACCTGTTATGGCTTTCCCGGCCTCTGGAAGCGTAAAGGATGCCCAGCCATGGGACCGGATTGCGCGGGATAATGCACCACGTATCGACGGACGTCATGTGCCAGACTTGCGCGTGTTGGCCGACGCGTTCCGCAAGTGGTGCGGCGAGAAGTCGATCCCGCTCGATGCGGCTAGTATCGAGAAAACTTTTACGACTTGGTGCAAGAGATATTCAGCGCGATAGACCGTTCAAAAACAGTCGTAATTGCCTACGAAAGTTGAGGGTCCATCACATCAGTCTACTATTTTCTCGACCGACAACCGATAATGCTTGGCCTCTTCGATAGCGCGACCTTGCCATCCTATGATTGTTGTTTGATTGCCATTCTCTGCGATCACGACGTCAATTGACCATCCGATTGCGAAACCGGTTTGGGATCCTCTAATATTGCTACATTCATAACTTAATGTAGTCTCATCGCAGACGTCATCGTAGCAGATCCGGTATTGAGGTGCTTGGGTGTTGGGCAAGCTGCCGTCTTCGTAGTTGGAACAGCCGGCAATCGCAGGGCTTCCAACAATGGCAAAAAGAGCTAAAATAGATAGAATCTTCATTGTTTCTTTGTGTTAAATAAGGGGTTGATATTGAAAGTTAATTGGAGTTCTACCACGCGCAAATTTCGTAACTACTATTTCCAGAGATCATTAACTTAACTTACCGATTCCATGTGGCCTATGTGCGATCAAGATAAGGCTATTTTGGGGAAAGTTCTAAACTCTGCTATTTATCAAGTAGGTTCCGTTAGATATGAGACATCTACTTGTTTAGTTAGGTGCTATTGATAGCCCTACCAAAAACCCTCGTTTTTGGAAGGGCTGACCACCTCGAAGCGGACCCTCGGTTCTGGGAGCGCTGAGGTCCGCTATGCGGACTTAACTGCCGTTGTTATGCAACGACTTTTCTCTATCATCACCGCACAAAGCTGAGGGATGGACCTGTGAAAATCAATATTCGACATGGATGTGATGCCGATGGCGCCGAA
>NZ_JASF01000007.1 GCF_000622405.1 Sulfitobacter donghicola DSW-25 = KCTC 12864 = JCM 14565 | reverse complement strand
CGGTTCCCGATATAACGAAAATCGGATAGCATCGATTCATGGCTTTACTTCCCATTCGACACCCTCAAAAGGATTTCTTTGTTCTCGACATTTCCGATGTTGTCCCCAAGGACGACACCGCCTCGATGGAACACCCGATTTTTAGCCTTGCCACGAAGCCTGACCACCGCCACCTGACCTATCAGAACGGCGACCACAAACTCAAAATCGTGCCTTCTGGAAACGGCCTGCCCACGATCTTTGACAAGGACATTCTGATTTTCTGCGTCTCTCAACTGATGGCGATGAAGAACCAAGGCAAAGAGATCGGAAAAACCGTCAGGTTCTCTGCGCGTGAACTGATGATTGCCACAAACCGCAAGACGGGCGGTATCGAGTACAAACGCCTCGAAGATGCGTTTGTGCGCCTCGCTGGTACTCAGTTCGTGACCAACATCAAAACAGGCGGAAAGGCGCAAACACGAGTATTCTCGCTCATCGAGTCAGGCAGTGGCTTCGTCTTCAAAGACGACGAGCGGATGCGACTCGACTATTGCGAAGTCATCTTGTCCGACTGGTTCATGCGCGCGATTGAATCGAATGAGATTGTCAGCATCTCAGAAGACTACTTCCGCCTGCGTCGCCCCTTGGAACGGCGGATATATGAGATTGCCCGCAAACATTGCGGAAAGTCCTCAAAATGGCATATCGGCCTCGAAAAACTGCAAGCCAAGACAGGAAGCAACGCGCCTCTGAAACGGTTTCGCCTAAACTTGCGCCAGATCATCGAAGAAGATCACACGCCATTTTATCGCATCGAACTGGATGACAAAGACCTTGTGACCTTCCGCCCTCGGTCGGCCAAGATCGAGCTGGGGCAGGATATTTTCATCCCCGAATGGGCAGACGAAAAAGCCCGCGAGATTGCCCGTGAAAAAGGCTGGGACTACTACGCACTACGCGACAACTGGCTGAGCTATGCAAGGGCAGAGGCAGGCAAAGGCAACCCACCTAAAAACGCGGGTGCTGCCTTCGTGAATTATTGTAAAAAGGCTAAGAGCCAACGTGGATAATAACAATGAATAAATCTATCATCACTGCTATTGTAGCTATTTCGGTTACCGTCGTCGCATATCTCGTAAGTTCGAGACAAAGCCCATATGAAAAATTCATTTTTTCGGACCTTAGCGATATCAATTGCACGAGCCCAATGTTCAAAGAGGCCTTCGAAGAAATCTTATCTTTCGAAGAGTACCCCTCTAATATTCACTTCCTTGAAGGGGCAAACCTTCAAGATATTGAGAATATACACAGCTATAAAAGTGAGAAATTCCGAATTTCCCTCTCTAGGGCACAACAAATATACGGGTCTGGGAGAAATGGATTGTACCTCAACACAGCACAAGAGATGGCTGACAGTGAATTGAGGTACACTTTGGTGTGCAGTGTTAATGTCTCTAGTTCAGCAAGAATATATAGCGACAAAATTTTCTTCTCTAGACCGTCTGAAGAAGTCGAGACAGGCAATGAAATCTACATAGCCCGTGATCTGGATCAAATCTTTACTTTCCTAAGCGAAGAGAACTCCGCGCCAGAAAACTCTGGAAGTGATCTATTGCCTCCAGCATCTAAGAACTAGATGGTAACAGCCAGCCATAATCAACGCCTCGGCCTGCGCGGTCTCTTTCGGGAACGCTCACGCTGCTCCTGCATAATATCACGCGCTGAACGGCGTTTCTGGTTCTCTGGATCACGAGCTTTCTTCGGTTCGGTTGATCGGTCAAAATCCTGCTTGGCCGCATCACCCTGCCCCTTCTCCCACAGCTTATCGGACATCCCCTTGTAGTGATCCAGCCGCGCCGCATCCTGCTCTTTGTGCATCGCCTTGAGCTGGTCACGATCATACCGCCATGCCTTTGTGACCTCACGGCCAGCGTCACGGATAGATTGCGACTGCTTTTCGCTGATCTGAGCGCGTTCCTGCGCCTGCATGTCCAGAAAATCCCGACGTTGCCCTTGATCGGCGGTGAAGGCGCGAACAACCCCCATCAGCTTCCCTCTGTCCTTCTGGCTAAGAGCAAACCCAATGCGCTTTGACAGACTGGTGTCATAGGTTTTCAGCTCCTTGCGCTGCCGTTGGAACACGTCCCGCCAGATAGGTTTATAAAGCTGTTTGTTCTCAGCCTTGCGAGCTGCGAAACGATCCTGCTTTTGCTGCCACAATGCGTCGTACTGGCCACGCCGCGATGCGCTCGCCGCGTCACGATCCGCGCGGTAGTCTGACCATAGCTTATCGGATTCCTGTTTTTTCCATTCATAGTGCTGGCGGCGTGACAGGCTGTCATCTTTCCGCCATTCACCGCGTTTGCGGGCTTTGTTGTTCTCGACCCGATCTTTGCAAAACACTTGGCCGCGCTGTTGTTCGTATTTCTCTGCCCATCGGGACAAGGATACCTGATCGTTAGACATGACAGCCGAACGGCCAGTGTCAGGACAAACCTTGTTCACGATGACATGCACATGCGGATGATCCGTATCGCGATGGCCAACGATCAAGGCTTGCCGATCGTCGATACCAAGGGTTTTGAGCGTGTCATGCGCGGCCTGTATTTGCTCCTCGCGCGTCGGCGTTTCTGACGGGTGCCATGCCAAGGAATAGCAATAGACGGGGAATTGCATCTTACGCCCGCCTTTGATCCCTGCCGCCTGCTTCAGCTCTGCTGCATGGGTGGCAGTGTCGATCATGTGGGCGGTCGCACGATGCGCGTCATCTGTGGGCAAATTCACCGTCTCGATGAACGCCACGCGCTCGTTAGTGTCGGCTTGTTTATCGTGAAGGTAATACCGCGCCGCGCCTTTAAAGCTACGGCCTGCGCGGGCTACTCTGGGGATCATGATCCAGCCACCTATCAAAGAGGGCGTCTAGTTTCTCGCAAGTGGATACAAGCGAGGCGGGCAACGCATCTTTGCGGGCGTTCAATGCCTTGGCGATTTGGTTCAGATTTACCCCAATCCGCCGTAACTCGTCACGGGTCACAAAATCAGGCGCGGTTGATTTTGTGACACTGACGCGCTGTCCGAGCGCGGCAGCACGGACGAAGGCTGTCACGGTCGTATCGGCCTGACTGGCTTTGGTCTTGAGGTTCCCAAGCTCAATAGGGGAAAGGGCAAGGCTCACCTGTTCGGTGCGTCTTTTGGCAGGGTCGATCTTAGGTCGTGCCATGACATGTGCTCCTTTCACCAGCTGGGTTGTTAGGGGGTGGCGTTAGACCCCATGACCGAGGTTTTTACATAGTAAAAACATATCTCGCTACTCTCTTAGTTTGACAAATAAGGGTCAACATTTTCTTAATGCGCGTAACAGTTGCACAAACCCATTTGTAACCGAGGATTGACGTTGATTAGTTTCGAAGACCTGCCGCGCGGCCTCCCCCGTGAAATTTCGCAGAAAGACAGTGCGCCCCGTGCCCTTTGGGTGCCACCCGAAGGGCTGGCGCAATCCGAACGATGGGCACCCAAACCAACGGCGCCGCTTGTTGGACAAGACCGAAACGGCGAATGGATTTGCCTTGATGATGACCGGCATTTGTTGACCGTAGCAGGCTCACGTGCCGGCAAAGGCGTCTCGGTCATCCTGCCCAACCTCGCAATCTACAAAGGGTCGGTTTTGGTGCTCGATCCCAAAGGCGAAAACGCCACCCTAACAGCAGAACGCCGCGGCCGTGGTCGTGGTGTTCCTGCGGGCGGTTTGGGGCAAGATGTATTCGTGCTCGATCCATTTGGATGGGCAGACGTTGACGAAGAGTATCGAGCAGGCTTCAACCCTCTGGCCGATCTTGATCCCGCCGATCCACTCTTTGTCGATCATTGCGACAGCATCGCAGATGCACTTGTCGTATCTGAGCAGGGCAAAGAAAACGACCACTGGAGCGCAAACGCTCGCCTCGTGCTCAGAGGATTCAACGCATGGGTAGCGTCCAAACCATCGGGGAAACGGGATCTGATCGAGGTCAGCCGCCTGCTGCATCTTCCCCTATCCCCTCCAGCCGATGAAAATGGAAAACGCCCTAAGCCAAACCCCGACGCCTATTTTGATGATCTTCTGGATGCCATGCTCGATGACCCTGATCGCGCATGGGGCGTCACAGCGGCGGCGGCAGGTGCGCTTTTGTCCATGGGACATGAAGAACGCGGCTCTGTCCTATCTACGGTGCGCCAAAACATCCTGTTCTTGTCATCCCCACAAATGGCAAAAATGCTGTCCGACACGGGCAGAAAACCTGACCTCAAAGCATGGAAATTCGGCGGGCAATCAATCTATCTATGCCTGCCTGCGGGCTTCCTGCACACCCATGCTCGTTTCTTCCGCCTATTCCTCAATCGGATGCTGGCGGCAGTGGAAGCGACGCCACCTGTCCCACGTGACGACCCCAAAGGGCTGATGATCCTCGATGAAATACACGTTCTCGGCCACATGAAAGCCCTCGAAACTGCTGCGGGCTTACTAGCAGGGTACGGCGTTCGCATCTGGTCATTCTGGCAGGACTTCACACAAGCCGAATCCATCTATGGCAAGCGGTGGCAAACCTTCCTCGGCAATGCCTCCCTGTTCCAATCTTTCGGCCTCAACGACATGATGACGATGAAATTTGTCTCTGACCGCCTCGGCCTGTCATCCATGATGCAAGTCTCAAAAAATGAAATCAGTTACGAACAATCAGCCTTGGGGTATTCTGGAAAATCCAAATCTATTCAAGGCACCCCCCTGCTCACCCCCGAAGAAGTGGCCTATCACTTCTCGCGCCAGGCAAACGCCCAGCTCGTGATTTATCCTGGTGGCGATCCCATCTGGATGCGCCGCCTCAATTACTGGGACAACGAATTTTCTGATCTAAGGATGACCAAATGAAGCACGAAGACAAATTCGAAGCCCTGATGCTGCGGATCAATCCGCCCCGCAAATATAGCCTGACAGATGCCGCCATCCGTCCGCATCCGCGTTTTGCTGATCTGTCCGAATTTTCGAAGGGCGAGAGCTTTACCGCCTCGATCCCCACTGTCATCAAAACATGGTGGGTCGTCGGCTTAGTCGTGATTGCACTTCTCTGGATGACCCTTCCTCCTCTCGGCTTCGCTTTAGGGTTCGTTGAAGAAGAATGGGGACACGTCAGAGGACGGTGGCAAAAACTGAATGGTGCATACTGGTCTCCTGTTCCAATAGTACTGATGTTTGCCGCTCTCGGAGCCGCCTCCTACGGAATCTGGCGTCTTATCTTCCCCCGCATCGCCATCACCGCCACACGCGACGGGATCAGCGTTGGGAAATACCGCTATAGCTGGGACAATGCCGAAGGCTTGCGGGCGGGATACTCGGTCGGCGGGGTCGAGAAAAGCGACGAACAAGGCTTCTTCTGGTTCAAATACAAGGGGCTGCGCATGGCCTACGGCCAATGGAGCCATGACCTGCCCTACATGGTCAGCGATTACTATTCCGCTGCCTATGTTGTTTGGGTGAACCAGCTCCTTGAAACCATCCAGACCAACCCTGAAACCGTCAACGACACGGCGGCGGGGATCAAACAACAGATGTATTGATTTTCCACCCTATCAGGGGGATTTGCCAGAGCCGTGCGAATATGCAACCCTGTTACCCTAAAACAGGATGTAACCTGTTAGGATACGAAAGGGGCGCATTATGGGCACGTTACTGTCGGCATCACAGGCCGCAAAAGAGGTGGGGAGGTCGATCCCCACCATCACAAGAGCCATCAAAAAAGGCAAGCTTTCCGCAGTAAAGACGGAAGAAGGCGGGTATCAGATTGATCCTGCTGAACTGTTTCGCGTGTGGCCAGCCATAAAATCAGACGCAACCCCCGAAAGGGGTAACGCAACGGGTAAAAAGTTAGCGCACGCAACCCCAAAAAATGCAGATGTTACAGGGGGGTTAGAGGCCGAAGTTAAGTTCCTGAAACAGCTTCTGGAGGATCGAGACGGTACGATTGCCGATCTCAAGGATCAACGAGACAAATGGCAAGAGCAGGCCAAGACACTTCTCATATCCAACCAGAACGCACCCACACAAGCCACAGAAACGCGCAGAGGTGGCCTGTTGGGTTTTTTGCGGGGCAATGGGTAGTCAGCACTGCAATCGCCTTCTATGGCGCTTAAAATCGCTTCTGCGATATCCTGAAAAGAGGACGCCTCCCGTTGGTCGGACGCTCCGCCCCTTCAATTCGTTGTCACGCAGGGGCTAGGGCGTCTATTCAGGATCATTCCAACTTTTGTGCCATGCACATGTTTCATCGTACAAAAGCTCGTAGCCAGCTCTTGTTTGCATATCACTGCACTCATCGTACAAATGATAAAAGCGTGCACCCCAAGACAACAGGAACGCTACTGGTAAGAACAAAATAGCGATCCACCAACTCGCCCTTTTCATCACGGCCATAATCACAAGGCACGATAAGATGAGAAGGGATACACCAGCAGTCAGAGCGAAGTAGATATACCCTTGTCCCGTAGTCAAAGGTATGATGGTCAAGGCAAGACCTGCTGGAACCGCAAATGCCAAGAACACCACAGATAAAATCAGCTCGATAGTTTGTCGCTTAGATACAGTAGCATCAATTCTTTCAAAAAACCGACGCAAGCGCGTTTTTTGAATTAGAAAACGCAATCCGACTAACCCGCCCAGTATCCAACCAGCTCCAAACAAAGCACCCCAACCAGCTCCATCACGCGACGGCAGGTACCAAGCATCGCCTCGGTCAAATGCAACAACATTAGCCTTGCACGCAGTTTCAAGGTCACACAGCGTTAACGATGCAGTTACAAGCATCAAGGAAACAACAGAAAAAAGGATGAATGTAAGCCTTTCACCTGACAGGCTGCGAAGCAGAAAATAAATCCAAACTATGGAGGATAGAAGCACCGCAATAATCGACATAAGCGGTACCGTTGAGCTGTATCGGAAATATCGGTCATACCTATGAACGAAACCAAAATCTTGATCTCTAATATCCATGATATGAGCATCTCCCGAGAAGTACGCAGCCCACTCCGAAACGCCTCTTAAAACATTGAAAATCCCCAAGAAGGCTAGGAATAGCCCTGCTGCCAGCAAAATGAAGGCAAAAAGGAAAGCCATACCTTCACCTGACGTTTCCGCTGATTGGCCCTTACCTGCAAGTTGCTGCCCATATCGGAAGTCAGAGTAATGTTCATTTGGGGATGCTGCGCTACCAAGCGCTCCCATCGTCATTGCATGTGATTTTGCAGCATCTCTCTTATGCCGCTCGTCATTCCAATCTACAGCCATAGTGAAATTTACCGTCCTCTATCTCTCGTCCTGCTGTACAGAGCGGGAATGCTCGCGGAAGTGATCCGCAGCCTCTTCGCGGCTGATATGACCTTGCCCGAGTTGCTCCATCATTTCTGCATGTTCATGGCCCTTGGCTTGATCGAGATTTTGTCCATTCTCAGCTAAGAAAAGGTCTGCTGTTGCAAAGGCTGTCCGCTTGTTTCCATCCACAAAAGGATGGTTGCGGGAAATACCCTCGGCATAGCTGGCCGCGAGTTGAAAGGTATCGTTTTCACCGTAGGCATGAAGGTTTTGAGGGCGGGCAAGTGCAGATTCCAAAAGGGCGGGGTCACGCAAACCATGCGCCCCCCCGCCTATTTCGATCATCTGTTCGTGGATCGCTTCAACATCATCCTGCGTCAGCCAGCTTGGCTCACTCATCGGTTGGCAAGCTCAACGATAGTGTTGCGGTGGTATTCTGCGCGTTCACGAATGAGGCGCTTTCGATCATCTGAAACGCCTTCTGGTGTTCCCGTCAGGCGTTGATATTCATCCGCTGATAGCAAGACTAGACGATCACGCTGATGGCTTGTGATGATAACTGGTTCTTGCATTGCAGCATCGCTGAATGCGCCAATGTTGTTTTTAAATTCTGTTGCTGTGACACGTGTCATGGCAGTCTCCTTTCGTTGCATCTATTGTATGGCTAAAATGTCCATTTTGTCCATAAGAAGATATTCCTACCTGTCGGGATGTGGGAATGCTTTGGTTAAGTGCCTTTCCCTTCGGAGCCTGTTCGCTGATCCCGAAAAGAGCCGTGACAGGTTGTCCATCAAGGGTGCGTAGCACAGGCGAAGCCTGCTTGCCCTTGATGGATGTTCTGGCATGGATCAGGGATCAACTCAGCGAAACAGGTGCAAGGGTTCTAGGCACGTCGCCTTTTCCCTTTGGTGAGTGAAGCGAACAATAGCCGCGTGCGCCGTGAGGCGCATATAGCGGCTTGAGTATCCGCCAAAGGCGGATGCCTTTTAGGCGAAGGGCAAGCCCGAAGCCTAGTGTTAACTAAGTTAACTAACGTAGTGAGTTACCAGCTCAAAAATCACCCGCTACGTATTGGTATATATAGGGAAAGTTATCCACACGGTTCCGAAAGTAACGAACTTTGGTTCCGAAAGTAACGAACTTTGGTTCCGAAAGTAACGAATCTATTTGGGCAATTTCTGGTTCCTGAAATAACGAACTTTGGTTCCTGATCGTGCGAACGCGGTCGGTTCCCGATATAACGAAATTTT
>NZ_JASF01000006.1 GCF_000622405.1 Sulfitobacter donghicola DSW-25 = KCTC 12864 = JCM 14565 | reverse complement strand
TGGAAGGTGATGATGATATCTATGCTGGTTCCGGTGATGATGTTGCATCCGGCGGTGAGGGCGATGACCTTATCTATGGTGACAGAACTCTGAACGGCGAAACCACAACTGGTGGGCGCGAAAGCTTTAACTGGAGCGAAGCTGGTTTGGCTGACGGTGAAATCCTGAACGGATTCACCCAAGATACCGGTTCGGTAAACGTGACCTTCTCGACGACGGCAACAGCCCCGAGAACAAACACAACCTTCTCCGAAGAAGCACAGCGGGTAGAGGGCATCGATACAGGTGGCGCTGCGATTAACAGCAACAGCTCGCTTCAAAGCTCGACATTTGTTGATGACGGAGCAGACATCTACGCGCTCAGCTTTGATACGCCCGTGACAGACGTTGATTTCAACATCAACGACATCGACGGCGACAGCATTGTGCGCGTTCAGGCGTTTGACGCAGATGGCAACCCGCTGGAAGTTATTCTGGTCGGCGGTGATGGCCTGACTTTGACAGACACCGACGGTGTTGCGGGTGCAGATACAGCCGACTCAGACGGCGGTTTTGCTGACGCCACGAATCCGTTCTATTCCTTGCAGGTTGAAATCGCTGGTCCGGTCTCCCGTGTGGAAATCATGCACGATCAAGACGGGATCGGTAACACCAGCATGAACATCTCTGACGTGTTCTTTACTTCTTCCGATGCGATTGTTGTTCCTGTCGAAGGCGGAGATGACTCTCTTTCCGGTGATGCAGGCGATGACACCATCTTTGGTGAAGGTGGTGATGACACCATCTCAGGCGGCACAGGTGCTGATAGCCTTTCTGGTGGCGACGATGCTGACCTGTTCGTTGGCGGCGATGCCGGTGACGTTGTTGACGGCGGCACAGGCGGTAATGACTTTGACACGCTCGACCTGTCAGACAGCGGCCCACTGCGTGTTGTAGACGAAACAGTAGACGCAGACGGAGACTCAACCTCTGGCACAGTCGAATTCCTGAATGACGATGGATCGGTTTCTGGTTCTTTGACATTCGCTGAAATCGAAGAGCTGATCATCCCTGAAACGGGCAACCAGCCTCCAGTTGCGGCTGATGATGTTCTGACGATGGATGAAGATACCACACGTGAAATCAACGTGTTGGCAAATGACGTTGATCCAGATCTTGATCCGCTGACAGTAACCGCAGCCTCCAGCCCGGATGGCGAGGTAACCTTTACACCAGAAGGTATCGTTACCTTCACGCCAAACCCCGACTTCAACGGGGATGCCGTGATCAACTACACGATCACAGATGGTAATGGCGGTTTTGATACAGCGGTTGTCAACGTAACGGTCAACCCAATCAACGATGCTCCCGTAGCGGTTGACGATACAGCCGAGACAGATGAGGACACACCTG
>NZ_JASF01000004.1 GCF_000622405.1 Sulfitobacter donghicola DSW-25 = KCTC 12864 = JCM 14565 | reverse complement strand
CTACGCGCCGTTTCGGCCTTCTCGGCGGCCCTCAGGGCTGCCTTTGCCTTGGCTTGGTCTTTCCATGTCTTTGCCATGCGGCGTTTGTAGGCTGTGAGCTGGGGACCATCATGGCTGTTCAGGGGTGTTTGTGCGATCTGGGCGGCTTGGAGTTCTAGCTCTTTGGAGCGTTCGCGCAGCTTTGGTGCATCGGATGCTTTGGCCGTTGCAGCCGACAAACCACTGTCTTTGATTGCACGGGCTGCCTTTCCGAGGGCTTTGACCAGATCCTTTGGATTTTCGACATCCACGTTCAGCGCCTCGATATCATTGGCCTGCTGTTGCAGCACTTCGGCTTCTGCTTTCATCTCAGCGACGATCACAGACTTGCGCCGGTGATCAACCCGCGCATCGCTGTCTGCGGCTTCCAGGGCGTCGTTGACCATACCGGCCCACCATTTGCGCATTTCGGCAATCTCAACACCGCCGGTCTTGGCGGCATCGAGGATGCGGGTCTTTGCGCCCATTCCCTCTGGCCCAGCTTCGCGGGTGGTGGTGAGCAGGTGGGCGTGGTGATTGCGTTGATCGCCCTTGCGGCTTGGTTTGTGAATGGCGACATCCACGGCGATTTTGTATCGGGTGACCAGTTCGATTGCTAAGGCTCGGGTTAGGTCTGCTCTTTGGGTGTCGCTCAGAGCGTCAGGGAGGGCGACGAGCCATTCACGGGCAGTTGTGCTGTTCTTGCGTTTTTCAGAGGCTTCTACGGTGTTCCAGAGGGTGCTGCGGTCTGTGATCCAGCCGCAGTTATCAGGGGCTGCGATATAGCTGTCTTCGATGCCGTTCTTTTTGCGGCGGTAGTCATGTACCAGGCCTGTGCGTTCATCGTGCAGTTTGCTTGCGGCTCGATAGGCTGCAGCGGCGACAGAGGAGCGGCCTTGTGACCTGCCGATTGTTTTGACGTCGAGATGGAAGATTGCGCTGTCAGCCATTGTCGTCCTCGCCCTCAAAAAGCGCTTTGTCGGCGGGTCGTGTCAGGTTTGCCTTGAGCTGTTCCAGCATTTGCGTGGCTACTGGGTCACGGTCTGCCAGGGCCATGAGTGCGCCGCCGATGACGACTTTGCGGCGAGTGTCCTGACGGCGGGCGGCGGTGGCTGCTCGGGTTGCATCGAGTTCGGCCTGGGCAGCTTCTTGGGTTGCGGTGCGGACCCGCTTGGTTTGCTTTTTGGATGTGTTTGCGGTAATAATCTTAACCATGGACCTGCCTTTACTCTTCCAACTTATAGAGGAAGTGCGCACACTATGCAAACTTGGCGCTGATCTGCGATCATCCCCACCCTAAGGGCTTCGAGTTTGCGTGGCGGAAGCGTTCCACTGCACCCCTTAAAGTTATAACGGTACCATTGCTTTTAGATGTGAAAACGGCCCCCTAACGATCTAGTAGAGGGCCGTTTAATATTTGGGGTTTCATTTAGAAAGCAGGGCTTTCTTATGGTTTCTTCTGATTACAATAGATCGAATGTGCCATCGGCGGTCTTGATCGTAATCTCATCTAGGTCAGCCCCATCTTGCAGGACCCACGCAATCTGACCTGTTGGAACGTATCGGATAAAAGCTTCCGCGATATCGTCGCTTCCTCGGCCTGGGGTCGTAGCGAAATTGACCACAAAGTCATCAGCGGTCCCGTTCGCTTGGGTCACTAATTTGTCCCCCTCAGCATCACTAAAGTCATGGATCCATTCCGTTCCGAAACCAGTTTCTACGCCGTGGTGATAAAATCGGTCTGCGCCAGTTCCGCCGATCAGGTCGTCATATCCCCAACCACCGTTCAACCAGTCATTGCCAGCGCCACCATCGAGTGTATCTGCGCCGCCGTTACCAGTCAGAACATCGTCACCTGCGCCGCCAAAAATGAAGTCGTCGCCAGAACCGCCGAAGATTTGATCGTGGCCATCACCACCCTCGATGACATCATCGCCAGCAAGACCTTCGATGACATCATTGCCAGCAAGACCTTCGATGAGATTGTCACCTTCGTCCCCCAAAAGAGTATCGGCAGAGGCGGTGCCTTCAATATTAGTGTCCGTAGCTTCATCGTCCACAAAGAAATCAATCAATACCGGCGCGATCAGACCTATTGCCTCATCAACAGGCAAGAAGTTATCCGGGTCCATTTCTTCCAAGTCCGTGGTGTCAATCAAAACATCTCCGAGCCCCGTGCCACTATCGTTGCTTAATGAGTGCCCCTCAGAACCGGGAACATACAAAAGGTTATCCGATATCGGCAGCCCAACACTGTGAATGGCACCACTGCCAACATCCCAAGCGCTAGGGTCAGAATACACGTAAGTAAAATTTTCTTCCGGGAAAGGGTGGTCCTGAGGCAAGTTAAGAAAGCCACCCGCTCCTGGGGCGTTGAACGCGACAACTTCACCTTCTGTGCCACTGGCACTCGCTGTCTGGGCCAGGAACCCCCCCAAAGAGTGGCCAACGTAAGTGACATCAACATTGCCAAAGGCACCAGGCTGTAAGTTTGCAAGTCCGACGGCTGTCGAAATAAACGCTTCCGCAGCGGCCTGTTAGAGCGAAACGCCAGAGACTGCCAAGACCAGGCCTGCCGCCGCATCTGGAATGAATTCAGGAGCGTCATTGGGGAAACCTTCTGTGCCGCTGAAGGCTATCACAAGGTCGTTTGTTGTTTGGTTGAAAAACGCACGCGCTTGGAAGCCGATCGGCCCATCAATAATCTGTGCTATTTCGACATAATTTCCAGTCGGGCTACTGACCGATCCTACCGTCGCCGTTGGTTCATACGCAAGCTCTGACATGGTCGCGAGTGCATTTAGCGTACCTGCATTATTTATAGCCATCGGTTTTTCCTTCATCTTACTTTGAGTTGTTCAATTATTAAAGTTCCACGTTGCGTCCCAAGCATCGAAGGCGTCGGAGGTCGTAGAGTGTTTGGCTGGAAATAGCTCAAGTATGCAGTCTGGACTGGTCTCAATCCGTCCTGAGGCCGATAGCAGAGCATATACTGATCGGACTGGCCCTCATTTAACACATCACAAGAAAACCGCCCTTGCCTCAGCCGATCAAGATGCCGGTCCGGAATTTCAGTCGGCGGGTTCGCCAGTAATTGTTGGTAGATCAGATCATTCTGAGGTGCAGTCCCGCACCCCACTAATGCAACGGCGAGCACCGCTAAGACCGGATGTTTCATTTGTTACCTCATTACTTTAGGTTGAATTATAAATCTTTTATTTGATGACATTAAGGTCTGGGAATTCTTACCATTTCGATTGTACGCATAAATGCGTAAACAAGGGTGAGTTGATTATCAGTCCCACAAACGGCCGTTTTTGACACGACCATAAAACCCCTAGATTTTCGCTATCAAAAACCCCTTTCAAAACTTAAGTAGTTCTGGAACGTTTTTGAAAGGGTTCAACATTGATCATTGGTTACGCACGCGTCTCGACGGAAGAACAGCATCTTGATGCGCAGACTTCGGCTTTGGAAGCGGCTGGCGCGGAACGCATCTTTGCTGAGAAAATCTCAGGCACCAAAAAATCCCGCCCTGAACTTGATCGCATGATCGAGCAGCTGCGGGATGGTGATGTTGTCGTTGTGACAAAGTACGACCGCCTCAGCCGATCCCTGCAAGATCTCTTGAGCATTGTTGAGGCTGTCCGTGCGCAAGGTTCTGGGTTCCGGTCTCTGGCTGAAGACATCGACACTACGACACCAGCAGGACGATTGGTGTTCCACGTCTTCGCATCCATCGCCCAGTTCGAGCGTGAGCGGATATCTGAGAGAACCAAAGAAGGGCTGACTGCCGCACGCAAACAAGGGCGTGTTGGTGGCAGGCCCCCTGCTCTTTCTGCGGAGCTTTGCGCCGAGGTTGCCCGGATGCGGGATCAGGAAGGCCGTGGCATCGCAGAACTGGCGCGGTTGTTTCAGGTTAGTAAGAGTACGATCAGGCGGGCTTGAGCAACACTCGCCACCTAGGCTCGTTTTCTGTTGAATTGACCAAGCTACCTGTAAAGTCATATGGTAAACTTGGTGGGTAATTAACCACACTTGACAGATGTAAATTAAAGGTGACAAAGATGGTAAAAGTCAGTGTAAGAGAAGCAGTAAAGCATTACCAAGTTTCTCGGCCAACTCTTATGAAACACCTGAAATCTGGAAAAATATCAGCCAACAAAGATGGTCAAGGTGTTTGGGAAATTGACCGGTCAGAATTAACACGAGTTTATAAGGTTCGCGGTAAAATTGAGGGCCTTGACCAGTCAAATTTGGCCACACCTAACAATCCTATTAACAGCAATGAAAACATTCTATTACAAGTCAAACTTGATGCAGCTATGGAAACCATCGAGCGTTTGGAAGCTGATAAGGCAGATTGGAAACAACAGGCACAATCTCTCGCTCGGCTCATGCCACCTGACGGGGCAGGGGAGGCCCCGAAACGGTCTTTATGGGCTCGGATCAGAGGTAGCTAAATCAGTACACCAAAAACCTTCAACAACTGGTTAGGTTTTGAACGAGTTTTTGACTACTAGGAAACGAGACGGCCGATAGATCAAGCTCTGAACTGACGCTCAGCTAGGGCTAAAGTGAGTTTTCCACATATTAAGCTGTAATTAGGATCAAAAAGGCCTGTTTCTACTAGGCCCTTTAACGGCCGCAGTGTATGTTACATGCACCAGTTTTAGGAAAGCTGGGCGTGCCTAAGCATTCAAGCGGATAATTAGAGTTAGGAACCCTCTCTCTAATCATGAACCTTGGATGTTATCAGTCTGCCTTTCATGCACCAACATGCGAGGTAAATTCAAAGCTTGGTGCGTTGGGAATCCATATGGATATTCTTACCCTTCTGCTGACTGCCGCGCATTTATGTGTAGCCGTTTACGCAGTCTGGAAGATTAACAAAAAGCCGTAAGGTAGCTTGTTAATCTGGGGGGCACTGGGTTCCGGTGACCTCTACCAGTCCAGATAAAGGACAGGCCTTTGCTCACCAAAGCAAAGGCCTGTTATTCATAGAAGGTTAGGAAGCCTTCTGGATATTCTTATACACACAGTTATGCTTAAATAATTAATGAGTCAATAATTCTAAGTGAGTTGTTATAGTATTCAGCATGTTCCTTATTCATCATATCTCATATTTTGCTCTGACTTTTGCAAAAGTTAACAAACACTGTTTCGATGTTCTTTGCGCTCAGCTTGATGTTCTTTTGGGTGCAAAATGAGCGGAACGCATCTGCAATTTTTCTATGATCCCAATTGCAGTTCTCATGGGCCAATTTCTCCCATGGGTCGGTATATTTAACGCTGCCTGTTTCAGGGAAGGATAGCCGTATTTTGGTTTCGGCTCGCCTCCCTTTACGGACAATAGAATGTGCTTCTTGTTCTTTCTTGGCATCCTCAAGAACCTCTTTGACCTCCCAAGTCAGCTCGACCTCACTCGTCTTACGGCGTTCTCGTTTCGTGATGCGGAAACTCACATGAAAGCGACTCGATTGGTTGACCTCTTCAATGGCCGTATCCAAGGCTTTTTGCTTAAAAGCGGTCCATGTGGAAAGCTTGCCAGTCTGAACCCCTAAACGGGCGCGCAACTCTTCGATAGTGAAACGTTCTATCTGCCTTTGACGGGCAGCACGGAAGGAAATCATCTCATGCAAACGGTGTGCATAACGCGAAGACATCGCGAGACCGGCACGGTAATCTAGGACGGCATAGAGGTTTGACTTCTCAACGATCTTGCGGAACTCATCGTCGAATTTGTAGCGCAGCCTGCCGGTACCTTCATCCATGTCCACACGCCCCACCGCGATCAGACCGTAAATGGCCGTATGTCCTTCAGCGTTGTTCACATGGCGCATGGTTACACTTCGCAGTTCTTCAAAGAGGCGCACCACATCTTCATGTGTCAAGTTACGGAACCCCTTCACCTGCTTGAAGGTGGCCAGTGGCAGCTCATGCCACCTGTCATCGGCGATCTTCCCACCGGCATTCTTCATCAGAACGTCTTGCAATTTGAGCGCCTGTAAACTCGGTGGATTTCGCAGCGCCCGCTCGCTGTAGTGCCCATCCACCAACTCCCCCGCCTTGCTCAGCTGGTCGGGGTCGTGATCACTCGTTTTTGCACTGTTTACTGCGTATCCCATACCAAACATTAACCAACACTTTTCGGTACATCAATAAGTGTTGGTAGTCCCGAAAAGTGTGTCTAAGGGTCCCGAAAAGTGTGTTTAAAGTCCCGAAAAGTGTGTATTAATCTGATTAGATTTTTATTTTCAGTCAGTTAGCCGCCTCTGAAATATAGAAACCTTAAGAAATAAGGGAACTACGTTCCCTCTTTGAATAAATACATAAGATATTTTGTGCGTGTTGGTCTGGTAGTGGATCATTTTAGAAGGTCGCATTCACTGCGAACAATCACTCCCTATTTCATGTCCCTTTCATTAAGCCTGACGTTCGCGTTTGCTAAGAATGATTAGGGACCAGATGGGCCGTTGTAATCTATCTTCGACTTTGGATTTTGTTGTTTCGGTTTCTCAGGGTCCGGTTCCTCTTTGGGAAGGACATCGAACAAAGGCTTGCGCAGATCGGGATTGTCCTCGAGCGATTGCTTGAGCATTTTGGCCGCATCGATATTGTTGCTGGTGAGCCGGAGCCAAATGGATTGTGCGGTTTGTGCCAAGCTGGCGATATCCTCAATGATCCGTTCCACCCAGCGTTCCACCATATTCTGAATTGTGGTGGTGCGTTCTTCTGGTGTCAGCTTCGCTCGATACTTGCTGGTGAACGCTCGATCGATGCTGTCAGGGTCCAGTGCCTTGAAGCCTGTGAAGGGGCCGCGCTTTGCGGGCGTTGGAAAGCGGTCCACATGTTTGATCTGTCTGGCCATGAAGGTTTCGACATCCGCCAATCGTTGGCGTTCGGCCTCCTGTGCTTCTTTCTCGTCCATGGCCTCAGCTTCGTTGGTCAGGATTTTCCAAATCATCATGCTGCCGTGGCCTTCGCCTGCGTAGGTCCAATACTTATTCCGTGCGGCCTCATGGTTTGAACAATCCAAATTGATACCCCAGCTTGTGACCTGGTCTGCAAAGGCTGGGTTCTTTCTGGCACGGGCGACCAAGGGCGCTGTGACCTCAGCGTATTGTTCTGCCTGTTGAGCGGCCCTGAGAGCCTCCTCGCGGGCTTTCTGCGCCTCAAGGGCCCTCTGGCGTTCCTGAGTCTCT
>NZ_JASF01000003.1 GCF_000622405.1 Sulfitobacter donghicola DSW-25 = KCTC 12864 = JCM 14565 | reverse complement strand
TGCTGCCGCTTCGTTGCAGGCGCCTGCCGAACACATGATGAACCTGAATCTGCAAATCAAAAATGCGTCTATGACGCGGTTTGTGTTTTCAGGTAGCCTCTTTTCGTTGAGCGAGTTCAACGCCACGCCACATTATGCAACGCCAGATGGCGCCAAATTGATGAGTTACAGTTAAGGATCACCTCATGGCCGATACACAAACATTAGACGAAGCGGCGGTTCATGCCTATCTGTCAGAAAACCTTGCGGGGTTTGAGGGGCCGATGGAGGTCACCAAGTTTCAGGGGGGGCAATCGAACCCGACGTTTATGCTCAAAACGCCAAAGCATTCCTATGTGCTGCGCCGCAAACCGCCAGGGGTTTTGTTGAAATCGGCCCATGCGGTTGATCGGGAATTCCGCGTTCAAAAGGCGCTGGAGGGTTCTGACGTTCCTGTCTCGAAAATGCATTTGCTGTGTGAGGATGATAGCGTCATTGGGTCGATGTTCTATGTTATGGATCATGTTCCGGGCCGGAACTTTAACGAACCTGCAATGCCGGATGTTTCGAATGGGGACCGTAGCAAGATCATCGATGAGATGAACCGCGTTTTGGCGGCGCTTCATTCCGTTGATATTGATGCGGTTGGCCTGTCTGACTATGGCCCTGAGGGGAATTATTTTGAACGGCAGGTCGGGCGCTGGTCTAAACAATACCACGCGTCAGAGACGACCAAGATTCCTGCGATGGACCAGCTGATGGAAGCGCTGGTTAGCGAGCGCCCTGAGGATGACGGGCAGCGGACCTTGGTGCATGGTGACTATCGCATCGACAATATGATTTTTGATGCGACTGGCACGGATTGCCGTGCCGTGTTGGATTGGGAGCTATCCACCATCGGCCACCCGTTTGCGGATTTGGCGGCTGTTATCATGCAATGGCAACTTCCCGCAGGTCACGAAGGGCGCGGCATGGCAGGGCTGGATCGCGCGGCGCTAGGGCTGCCGAGCGACGCCGAGTTTATCGCCGCTTACTGCCAGCGGCGCGGACTAAAGGGGATTGACCATTTTGGGTATTATCTGGGGTTTAACTTTTTCCGAATGGCGGCGATCATTCAAGGTGTGTTAAAGCGCGCCCTTGATGGCAATGCCTCCAATCCTGAACGTGCGATGAAGGTTGGTGCGTTTGTGCCAGTTTTTGCCCAACATGGGCTTGATGCATTAAAGCGGGGTTGAGTATGGACCAATCGGACAGCGAAAACAAAGACCGTAACTTTGTCACCGCGCTTGCGCGGGGGCTGGAGCTTTTGCGGTGTTTTCGCAAGAACGATCATACGTTGACCAACAGCGACTTTTCCGAACGGACGGGCCTGCCCAAGGCGACGATCTCGCGGTTGACGCATACGTTGTGCGAATTGGATTATCTGGTCGCGGATACGCGGGTGGGAACCTATCGGCTAAGCGCGGGTGTCTTGCGGCTGGGGTTCAGCCGTCTGGCTGCGATGGATATGCGGGACCGTGCCAAACACGAGATGCATGCGTTGCGGGTGAATGGCCCGAACCCGTTTGTGACCGTTGCACTGGGTGAACAACACCGGACCGAGGTGATTTACCTTGCGACGGATGCCTCGACCGAAGAAGTTACGTTGATGGTGCGGGTTGGTACGCGCATGCCCTTGTTTGACTCGGCTATTGGGCGGGCCATTTTGGTATTCACGCCCGAAGAACGCTGTGAACAGATTTTCGGTTTTGCGCGAAGCGAAGGTGAAGACGTGGAAATTGCTGCGCGTGCGGCGTATAAGGAGGCTGTCGCTGAGTATGAGGCGAATGGCTATTGTACCGGAATTGGGACATGGCGATCTGATGTAAATGGCATTGCTGTTCCAGTTCATTCGCTGAGCGACGGTCGCGTCTATGGGTTGAATGTTGGTGGCCCATCTTACAGAGTGAAGCGTAAGCAGCTTGAGAATGTATATGCGCCGCGGTTGATCAAAATCGCAGATGCGCTCAGTCTGAAGCAATAGGATTGTAGCATTCAGATTCGTTAACAAGGGGCATAGCCTTGCGGACTAACGTTCCGCTGTGCGGAACAAATTGCTGCATCTGCATTGTAAATTCTCGGAAAAACCGCAAAATTCCAATGCAACTATGCGTGAATATTTGGCCAAATTACGGAACTTGGGAGAAGACATCTTTGCTAAGCGAGGCGCCGCTCGCAAAGAGTGAGATCGGGTGAAGTCTATTAAAAACAACGTATTAACACGGGTTCTTTAAGGCACAGGAGCTTGCCCTTAAAGAGGGGGTTAAAAATTCCGCAGCGTCACGCCTAAAAAAACCGCGCCTTTGCCACCCCCACAGTGCTTGACTTAATACGGTGGTGTGCAACTCTCTTTTACATAGCCCATTTATAAAGATCGCAAACAGCGGCGGGCTGTCCTAGGGAGGAACAACATGAAGAAATTGACTAAACTTGGTGCGGTCTCTGCACTGTCATTGATTGTCGGCGCAAGCGCGGCTTTTGCCGAAAATATTAAAATTGCATTTATCGATCCACTATCGGGACCTTTTGCAAGCACGGGTACAAACGGCTTGCACCAATTCGAATTTGCAGCCGACCACATGATCAACGCCAATGGCGGGGTTCTTGAGGGGCAGGAATTTGAAATTGTTGCGTTTGATAACAAGATCAGCCCGAAAGAGTCGCTGATCCAGTTGCAGGTCGCGATTGACCAAGGCATCCGCTACATCGCGCAGGGTAACTCATCTGGTGTTGCAAACGCGCTGACCGAAGCAATCGACAAGCACAACCGCCGCAACCCTGACAGCCGTGTGTTGTTTCTGAACTATGCCGCTGTTGATCCGGCGCTGACGAACGACAAATGTAACTTTTGGCACTTCCGTTTTGATGCGAACGCAGACATCAAGATGGACGCATTGACGGATGTGATTGTTGGAAATGAAGACATCAAAAAGGTCTATGTGATCGGTCAGGACTATTCGTTTGGTAAAGCTGTTGCTGCTGCCGCGAACCGGTTCTTGGGTGAAAAGAAGCCGGATCTGGAAATCGTTGGTGACGAGCTGCACCCAATCGGTAAGGTTAAAGACTTTACGCCATATGCGCGCAAAATCGTATCTTCGGGTGCGGATGCGGTGATTACGGGTAACTGGGGCGCAGACATGCTGGGTCTTGGTAAATCGGTTATCGAGAACGGTTTTGAAGGTCCGATTTACACCTATTATGCTGCGGGCTCTGGTATCACGGGCGCCTTTGGTGAAAGCGGTAAAGACCGTATTCGCCTGATCTCTCAGGGGAGCGTTAACCCGATTGCCTCGGATGAGGCGCGCGCGGCCTATGATGGCTATAAGGCGAAATACCCAGACGGTAACATCGACCAAAGCCGTATCTTCAACGTGATTGGTATGTTGGGCGAGGCGATCACTGCTGCTGGTACAGCGGATGATGTTGTTGCCGTTGCTTCCGCCTTGGAAGGGATGGAGTATGACAGCATGTGGGGTGGCAAGATCTTTATGCGCCCACAGGATCACCAAGCGATCCAGGATATGCATGTTGGCGTCCACACCAATGATGGCCTTGACTATGATTACGATAACTCCGGTTACGGCGTTAAAACGGAATCTACGGTTGAGATGGCATCCATGGACAGCCCGACAACTTGTAAGATGAAGCGCCCATAAAAGGCGGTTCTCTGGTTCGCCCGCGATAGCGTGGGCGAACCATTTCGACACAATCTTCATTTTTCCGGAGGGGCCCAATGGACCTCATTCTCGTCAATCTCATCGACGGGCTGGTTACCGGACTGCTGTTATTTATGCTGTCCGCCGGTCTGACACTAATTTTTTCGATGATGGGTGTTCTTAACTTTGCCCACGCTAGTTTTTACATGTTGGGTGCCTATTTCGCCTATCAGATCAGCATCGCGCTGGGGTTTTGGATGGGCCTGCTCATTGCGCCTCTGATCGTTGGGGTCATGGGGGCCGGTGTTGAACGATACGGCCTGCGACGGGTCCACCAATATGGCCACGTCCCCGAGCTGATCTTTACCTTTGGGTTGGCGTTGTTGATTGAAGAGATGGTGCAATTCGTCTGGGGTAAAAACCAGATGCCCTATGACGTGCCAGAGATCCTGAACTTTACCGCCTTTGCGATCTCGGGGAATTCGATCCCTGCCTATAAGATCTTTATGATCTTCACGTCGGTCGCGATTTTTATCGGGTTGCTTTATGTTCTGACAAAGACGCGCGTTGGGATGATTATTCAGGCGGCTCTTAGCTATCCGCGCACGGTTGAGGCCTTGGGCCATAACGTGCCGCTTATCTTTATGGGCGTGTTTGGTGTGGGGACAGCATTGGCTGGTGTGGCTGGTGTGATTGCGGGGCCGGTATTGGGCACCTTCCCTGGTATGGCCTTTGTTCTTGGCTCGATCGTGTTTGTGACGATTGTGATCGGGGGGCTTGGATCGCTTTGGGGGGCGCTTGCCGCCTCGCTGTTGATCGGCTGGATCACGACATTTGCAAAATCCTACAACATCGAAATGGAGAACGTGCTGAACGCTATCGGCATCAGCACGCCAGAGAATTTGGACGACAGCATTTTCCGCGATTTCTGGAGCCTAACCAGCCCGCAGATTGCTGACATCCTTCCATACATCCTGATGGTGTTGATCCTTATCTTCCGCCCTGCAGGCCTCTTCGGAAAGCGCAGCACATGACCGATCAGATTACAACCGACCCGTCAAAACCCGCACAGCGTATGCGTGCCGGTTCGATGACCCTCACGCTGGCGCCGTGGATTATTGCCGCTGTTGCAATGGCGATTCTGCCGATGGTGTTTACGAACAACTCGGCGTTGACGATTATGAACCAGATGTCGATCACGATCATCTTTGCGCTGGCCTATAACATGCTGCTGGGGCAGGGGGGCATGTTGTCCTTTGGTCATGCGGTTTACGGTGGTGTGGGTGGTTTTGCCTGTATGCACATCATGAACATGTCCGATTTCTTTGCCTCTTTCCCATTGGTGATCTTGCCGCTGTTTGGTGGTTTGTTCGGCATGGGGCTGGCGATGATTGTGGGCGCGTTTTCGACCCGCGGTGCTGGCACAGTTTTCGCCATGATCTCGCTGGGGGTTGGTGAGCTGATTGCCGCCTGTTCGGTGATCATCGTTGCCTTTTTCGGGGGCGAGGAAGGCATCAGCGGGGACCGCACCTATGCGCAGCCGTTCTTTGGTGTCGAATTCTTGCAGCAGATCGAGGTCTACTATCTGACAGCCGCATGGGTGATTATCTCGGCCGCGTTGATGTATCTGTGGAGCCGCACACCCGTTGGCCGTATGGCGAATGCCGTGCGCGACAACCCAGAGCGCGCCGAGTTCTTGGGCTATTCCGCGCGCTGGGTCCGGTTCTATAGCTTTGTCGCTTCGGGCTTTTTCGCGGGTGTTTCTGGTGGCTTGTTCGCGATCAACTATGAAATCCTGACCGAAGAAAACCTGAACACGGCGTCTTCTGGTGTGATCTTGTTGGTCACATTCCTTGGTGGCGTTGGTTTCTTCTTTGGGCCGATCATCGGGGCGATTGCATTTACCTTGCTGCAAACCGTGCTAAGCCTATCAACCGAACTGTGGGCGTTTTATGCAGGCGCCTTGTTCTTGGCCACGGTGATGTTCTTTCCGGGTGGTTTGGCAGGTCTGATGATGATGCATGTGCCTGTGTTCAGACTGGGCAAAGCCAAGAGCCTTATCATGCCCTATGTCAAAACCCTGCTTCCCGGAGCGATTGGTATTCTGGGCCTCGCGGCGTTGATTGAAATGACGTTCCACTATCGCCATGCGGCGCAAGGTGACAATGAAATGACCCTTTTCTGGACGACCTTTAACAGCCACGACATCTTGCCGTGGATCATAGCGGGGGCGATCACTTTGGTGGGCCTTGGCATTGCACGGGCCACCGCGCCTGCGCTGAAGGAAGCTTGGAACGAAGCCACCACAGTAGGAGGTGCATCATGAGCACACCCGCCCTAGAACTCTCTGGCTTGAAAAAGAGCTTTGGCAAGGCCGAGATCATTCGCGGCATTGACCTGTCTATCGGCAAGGCCGAGCGGCACGCGATTATTGGCCCTAACGGTGCTGGTAAATCGACGCTGTTCAACCTGATCACCGCGCGGTTTGCGGCGACGGCTGGCACGGTCAAGCTGCATGGTGAAAATCTGGCGGGGCTTGAGCCTTTTCAGATCAACCGCAAAGGCCTTAGCCGCTCGTTCCAGATCACCAATATCTTTCCGGCGATGACGGTATTTGAAAATGTCCGCTGTGCGCTGTTGTGGTCGCAGGGGTACAAATACAGCTTTTGGAACCTCGTGAACCGCAAAAAGGATCTGACCGAAGGCGCCGAGGCGATCCTAGAGCAGATCAACCTGACCGAACGGCGCAACCTGCCTGCGGGCACGCTCAGCTATGCCGAGCAGCGCGCGCTAGAGATCGGGATCACCATTGCAGGGGGCGCGGATGTAATCATGCTGGACGAACCGACAGCGGGGATGTCCAACACCGAAACCGATTACATCACCGATCTGATTATGCGGGTGACCGAAGGCAAAACCCTGATCATGGTTGAACATGACATGGGCGTTGTATTCGGCCTTGCTGATCGTATCAGCGTTTTGGTTTACGGTGAAATCATCGCAACAGGTCGCCCCGAAGACGTACGCGGCGACCCCAGAGTTCAAGAAGCCTATCTAGGCGCAGCATTGGAGGCAGAACATTGATCGAAGTCACCGACATGCACGCCTATTACGGCAAATCCCACATCCTTCAGGGGGTATCCCTGAACGTGCAAGAGGGCGAAATTGTTGCCCTTCTGGGTCGTAATGGCGTTGGCCGTTCCACCACCTGCAAGGCCATTATGGGTGAGGTCGAACCGAAAGGGTCGGTCAAATTCAAGGGCAAAGAGATTGCAGGCAAAAAGGCCTATGAGGTCGCAAACCTTGGCATTGGTTATGTGCCCGAAAACCGCGATATCTTTCCGGGTTTGACGACACGCCAGAACCTTACTTTGGGGTTGAAGCCTGGGCAAAAAGACGGCGCTGGCCGTTGGTCGATGCAAATGATGTTCGACATGTTCGAAAACCTTGATCGGCGCGCGGATGTTGAGGCATCTGTTTTATCTGGTGGTGAGCAGCAGATGCTAACTATGTGCCGCACATTGATGGGTGACCCTGATTTTGTGATGATCGACGAACCGACCGAGGGGCTTTCCCCTCAGATGGTTCAAAAGGTTGCCGAGGTGTTGCAAGAGATTGCAAAGCGGGGGATCTCGACCCTACTGGTTGAGCAAAAGCTATCCATCGCGATGGATATTGCCGACCGCGTCTATGTCATGGGGCATGGGCAGGTTGTGTTTGAGGGCACCCCCGCCGAGCTGAAAGAGCGCGATGATGTGCGCAAGGAGTGGCTAGAGGTCTGATGCCTGGTTTCAACGCAACCCGCCTAGAGCGTATCGGCGGTTGGATGCAATCCTATGTGGATCGCAAGCGGTTTGCGGGGGCGTCTGTTCTGATCGCCCAAGGCGGCAAAGAGGTCTATTACCACGATTGCGGTCTGCGCGATGTCGCGCAGGCGGCGCCATGGCAGCGCGACACGGTGGCGCGCATCTATTCAATGACCAAACCAGTCACCTCGGTTGCGTTAATGATGCTGGCCGAAAAGGGGCTGTTTCATCTGGACGCCCCTGTTTCCGATTTTATCCCCTCGTTTGGCGAGATGACCTGCCTTGTCGAAGGGGCGACAGCATTGGATCAGGTGGTGCCATGTGAAACGCCCACCCTCCATCAGCTTTTGACCCATACCTCTGGCCTAAGCTATGCCTTCAACCCCGGTGTTTTGGGGCAGGCGATGACGGATCAAAAGATCGAATTTCATGGTGATCGCGAAACGCTGGCGCAGGCCTGTGATCGCGCGGCGGCGCTGCCGCTGGCCTTTGCGCCGGGTGCGCGGTGGAATTACTCTATTGGCATTGATGTTATCGGGCGAGTGATCGAGGTTGCCTCGGGCAAGGCATTGGAACAGTTCCTTGTTGACGAAATTTTTGACCCGCTCGGCATGGATGAGACGCGGTTTTCCGTACCCGCCCAAGCGCGGGATCGTTTCGCCGCCTGCTACACGCCGCTGGCTGGGAATGCGTTTTCAACGGGCAAGGTCGAAAAGGCAGAGGACAGTCTGCGCCTGATCGACGGCTCGGACAAATCTCCGTTCCTAAAGACCGAGCTTCATTCAGGTGGAGGGGGATTGGTTGGCACAATCGACGACTACCTCAAATTCACCGAGATGATGCGCACGGGCGGTGCGGGGGTGATTGGGCCCAAGACGCTGGCGTTTATGATGCGCAATCATCTGGGCAGTGATATCGCGTCAATGGGGCCTGACAGCTTTGCCGAACAAGCCATGGAAGGCACTGGTTTTGGCATTGGCGGCGCTGTTTTGCTGGACCCAGCACGCGCGCGCGCCTTGGGGAGTGTGGGAGATTTCAGTTGGGGGGGCATGGCGTCGACCTGTTTCTGGATTGATCCGGTTTTTGATCTATCTGTCATCTTTTTCACCCAGCTGATCCCCAGCAGCTCCTATCCTGCGCGGCCCCAGCTGAGGGCATTGGTGCATGGGGCGATGACATGAGCAAAGAATTATGGTCGCCGAGTAAAGAGCGCGCAGAGGGCTCGACAATGGCGGCGTTTGAACGGTTTCTTGGCGAAACGCGCGGCCTGACATTCGACGATTACAATGCGATGTGGCGCTGGAGCGTTTCCGACCTAGAAGGGTTCTGGGCCGCCATCTGGGATTATTTTGATATCCGCGCCGCGCAGCCTTATTCGCGCATTCTGGCAGATCGCAGCATGCCAGGGGCCAAATGGTGCCCTGATGCAATGTTAAACATGTCGGACAACATCTTGCGCCATGCTGATGGCCGCGAGAATACCCCCGCCATCATCGGCTTTTCCGAGACACTGGGCCGAACGGATCTGTCGTGGGGCAAGCTGCGCGATAAAGTTGCGTCAGTGGCGCAGCATTTGCGGGGCATGGGCGTAGAGCAAGGTGACCGTGTGGTCGCTGTTTTGCCAAATGGAGAAGCCGCGCTTGTCGCCTTTTTGGCGACTGCCAGCCTTGGGGCTGCTTGGTCTCTTTGTGCGCCGGATATGGGGCATGTTGCGATCCTTGACCGCTTTAAGCAGATCGCGCCAAAAGTGTTTATCGCCCAAGACGGCTATGTTTTTGCAGGGGCCACTGTTGATCGTCGCGATGTGCTGAAGCAGATCACTGACGGATTGCCAAGCGTGGCACAGTTTGTGACCCTACCCGTTGTGGGGGATCTGCCCGAGGGGCATGTTTCATGGGATAGTTTGTTGCACGATGAGGCCGAATTTGCGCCGACGCCTGTGCCGTTCGATCAACCCCTTTGGATCGTTTATTCATCGGGAACCACGGGAAACCCAAAGCCGATTGTGCATGGTCATGGCGGTATTATTCTTGAGATGAACAAGCAGACTTTGCACCATGACATCTCCTCAAAGGACCGCTTTTGCTGGCTCACCTCCTCGGGGTGGATCATGTGGAACGCGCAATGGATGGCATTGGGGCAGGGGGCCACAGTTTGTCTTTATGACGGGGCGCCGCAGCATCCGGATATGTTGGCGCTATGGCGCTTTATCGCAGATGAACAAATCACGTTTTTCGGGGCAGGGGCGGCCTTTTTCGCGGGGTGTCTCAAGGCGGGGGTTAAGCCGATTGAGGAAGTCGACCTTTCCGCGCTGCGCTCTCTTGGCTCGACGGGGTCGCCATTGGGCGCGGACGCCTATGATTGGGTATATAGGGACGTAAAGGAAGATATCTGGCTGGCGCCTGTCTCTGGCGGGACCGATCTGGCTGGCGCTTTTGTATTGGGCCATCCGGCGATGGCTGTGCGTGCGGGAGAAATGCAATGTAGATCGCTGGGCAATGCGGTGCGGGCCTATGATCCTAACGGGAATGAATTGATCGGCGAAGTTGGTGAGCTTGTCTGTACCGAGCCGCTCCCCGCGATGCCGCTGTTCTTTTGGGGGGATGACGACGGCAGCCGCCTGTTTGAGAGTTATTACGACACCTACCCGAATGTCTGGCGGCATGGCGATTGGATCAGCATTGATGAAAAAGGTGCGAGCGTCATTTATGGCCGCTCGGACGCGACGATAAACCGAAAAGGGCTGCGCATTGGGTCGTCGGAGATTTATCAGGCGGTTGAAGGGTTGGACGAGGTTCTGGACAGTCTGGTGATTGACCTAGAATTCTTGGGGCGCGACAGCTTTATGCCTTTGTTTGTTGTGCCAGCAAAGGGTGTCGCCTTGGACGAGGCGCTGAAGGCAAAAATCAACACGGCCATTCGCACGGCGGTTTCGCCGCGGTTTATCCCGAACGAGATTGTCGAGCTTGCCGAGGTGCCGCGCACTCTTTCAGGTAAAAAGCTTGAGGTTCCGGTGAAAAAGCTATTGTTGGGGGGTGATCCCGCGCGTGTTGTAAACCGTGACAGCATGGCGAACCCAGATAGTTTTGATTTCTTTATCGCCTATGCAGCCGCACGGGCCAGCACCTAAGAGGCCCAGCCATGAGCAACGTTGCAAAAGAACTGCTAGAGCTTTTGGACATCGAGCAGTTGGAAGTAGACCTGTTCCGAGGTGTTGGATCGGGCGGGGAAACAACGACGCGTATCTTTGGCGGGCATGTGATTGCGCAGGCGCTGATGGCGGCCTATCGCACAGTACCTGACCGGTTGTGCCACAGCTTGCACGCCTATTTCATTCGCCCAGGCGATCCGAGTATTCCTGTGATCTATCAGGTGGACCGCGCCCGTGACGGGGGCAGCTTTACCACCCGCCGCGTTGTTGCGATTCAACACGGGAAGCAGATTTTCAACCTGTCCGCCTCGTTTCACGTGGATGAAGAGGGCTGGAATTTTCAGCATGAAATGCCAAAGGTCGGCGCGCCCGAAGACTGGCCCAGCCGTGATGAACTACGCGAGGCGAATGTTTCAAAAATACCTGAAAAATTCCATGACGATTTCATGCGCAAACGCCCGATCGAAATTCGTGAGGTCGCGCCGCGGGACTTTTTCACGCCTGAAAAGGCCAGTGATGAAAACCATCTGTGGTTTCGGATGGAAGCAGCCAAAGGGCAGGGGCCACAGATGCAGCATTGTTTGCTGGCCTATGCCTCTGACATGAATTTGCTCGGCTCGTCCCTGCGCCCGCATGGGTTGACGTGGTTCCAAGGTAACGTGATGAGCGCCAGTTTGGACCATGCGATGTGGTTTCATGCGCCGATCCAGTTTAACGACTGGCACCTTTATGATCTTGATGCCCCTTGGACGGGAAAAGCCCGCGGGTTTAACCGCGGGGCGATTTATAATGCAGATGGCACATTAGTTGCCAGCGTGGCCCAAGAGGGTCTGGTGCGGCCCCTTAAAAAGATGCCGTAACAGCGGCGTTCTTTAGGCGAACTTAAAGAAGCACAATTTGTTGCCGTCGGGATCATGCACATAGGATCCGTAAAAGCGGTCGGGGATACGTTGACCTGGCTCGCCAGCGCATGTTGCACCCAGCTCGATCGCGCGGGCATAAAGCGCGTCTGAGTCTTTCTTTTCTGGAACAGGAAATGCGACCATTACGCCGTTACCAGGTGTTGGGTCTTCTTTGTTGAAGGGCTCACAAATGGCAAGCATGGGTGCGCCGCGTTCGGTGCCGATAAAGGCGATGCGGCCCATATCCATAACCAGCTTTCCACCTTGTTCGGCGAACAGCTCGGTATAAAATTTCTTGGCGCGTTCCATATCGCTCACGCCGATGGTTGTGTATCCGATCATATCTTTTCCTTAGGTCTCAAAGTCGCCAAAGCGGCGGTTTAGTTTACGCATACCACCGATCCAACGGTCGTAATTATCGGTCTTGTTGCGCATGTAGGTTTCGACCTCTTTATGGGGCAGCACAAGAAACGTTTCATCACGAATAGTTTGAACGCAGGCCTCGGCCACGGGGGCGGGTTCCATCATGCCGTCAATCGCGGCAACGTGGTCTTCGTGCCCTTTGGTCATTTCGGTTTTCACGGCCTGTGGGCAGAGGACAGAAACCTTGATCCCTTGGTCGCCATAACTCATCGCGATCCATTCAGCCAAGCCAACGGCGGCGTGTTTCGTGACTCCATAAGGGGCCGAGCCGATCTGATTCAGCAGCCCAGCAGCCGAGGCCGTGTTGAGCAGATAACCGCCCCCACGTTCGGCCATTTTAGGCACCAAATGCCGCGCCGCCCAAACATGGGACATCACGTTGATTTCCCATATGTTTTGCCATGCGTCATCTTCAACCTCGACACCGCCAGCAACCGAGATACCCGCGTTGGAGCAGAACAGGTCGATAGGCCCAGCATCCGCCTCGACAGCGTCGATCATGCTGGTGATCTGGTCCTTGAGCGAAACATCCACCTGATAGGCTTTGCCACCCATCATTTGCGCGGTTTCCTCGGCGCCAGCCATGTCGCGGTCAACGCAAGCGATGTGCTTGGCGCCTTCCTCGGCAAAGCGCAGACACATGGCGCGCCCGATACCAGACGCGGCCCCTGTGACGACGATGATCTTGTCCTTTAACTCCATGGCTTAGGCCCACATGCTGGAACCACCACAGACGGTAAGCGCCTGTCCGGTCATGTATTTGCTGGCGTCAGAACCAAGGAACACGGCAAGCCCTGCAAAGTCGTCGGGTTCGCCCAAACGTTGCAGTGGAATGGCCTTTGAGTATTTCTCTTCGACGCCGGGTTTATCCCAAAGCTCGCGCGCGAAATCGGTCTTGATCAAACCGGGGCAGATCGCGTTAAAGCGGATGCCCTGTGGCCCGAACTCCATGGCAAGGTTACGCACAAGGCCAATGAGCGCCAGTTTGGACATGCCGTAGGTACCCAGACTATCCGATGCTTTGAACGCGCCAATAGAGGCGGTGAACATCATCGAGCCGCTACCCTTGGCGGCCATGTCAGGGGCAACCATTTTGGCGAGCCACAGGTTGGACTGAACATTGGCATTCATGGTGCGTTCGTAGTCTTTGTTTGAAATGCCCGCGATAGGGCCAAAGTAGGGGTTCACGCCCGCGTTGCCGACGACGATGTCGATGGGCCCAGCGATTTCATGGGTTTTGTCCACCAGCGCCTGAAGGGAATCTTCGTGCACGATGTTGGCGGCCACGCCATGGGCGCGCTCTGCGCCCACGGATTTGTTAATCTCTGCCGCTGCTGCATCCAAATCCTCTTGGGTGCGGGAAGAGATGATGACCGTCGCGCCGTGTTCGGCGAGACCTTTGGCCATTTCAAACCCCATACCTTTGGAGGCACCGGTGAGCAGGGCAACTTTGCCTGTCAGGTCAAACATGCTCATACGCCGCCCCGTGTGCGGCCCGTTGCGATTTCGCTGCGCGCGCGGTCTGTGCGGGAATTGGAGGCCTGATAATCGTTGACCTCGGCGCGGGCGATGACGTGGTGGTGGACCTCATCAGGGCCATCGGCATACCGCAAGGTGCGCTGTGCCGTGTACATACCCGACAGCGGAGACCACTGGGAAATCCCCGTGGCGCCGTGCACCTGCATCGCCTCATCGATGATGTTACAGACCTTTTCAGGCACCATCGCCTTGATCATGCTGACCCAGATACGCGCCTCTTTGTTGCCGAGGGTATCCATCGCTTTGGCGGCTTTCAGAACCATCAGGCGCATGGCTTCGATCTCGATTTTGGCGCGGGAAATGGTTTCCATGTTTTTCCCAAGGTTGATGATCTTTTTGCCGAAGGCTTCGCGCGACAGGCCGCGTTCGATCATCAGATCCAGCGCCTTTTCGGCCGCACCAATCGAGCGCATGCAGTGGTGGATACGGCCAGGTCCAAGGCGAACCTGAGAAATCTCAAACCCGCGGCCTTCGCCCCACAGGATGTTTTCCTCAGGGACGCGGACATTGGTGAATTTGATGTGCATGTGGCCGTGCGGCGCGTCATCATGGCCAAAGACATGCATCGGACCGACGATTTCAACACCAGGGGTGTCGATGGGCACAAGGATTTGCGACTGCTGGCGGAATGCCTCGGCATCGGGTGAGGTTTTCACCATTGTGATCATCACCTTACAACGCGGATCACCCGCGCCAGAGATATAGTATTTCTCGCCGTTGATGACCCATTCGCCGTTTTCCAAAACAGCTGAAGTCGAGATGTTTTTGGCGTCAGAAGACGCCATGTCAGGCTCGGTCATGGCAAAGGCCGAACGGATTTCACCAGCCAGCAGTGGCTTTAGCCATTGTTCTTTCTGGGCGGGGGTGCCGATGCGTTCTAGCACCTCCATGTTGCCCGTATCCGGCGCCGAGCAGTTCAGCGTTTCTGAGGCCAGCGGGCTTTTGCCCAGCTCGGCCGCGATATAGGCATAGTCGAGGTTGCTAAGACCTTCGCCTGTTTCGGCGTTTGGCAAAAAGAAATTCCACAGCCCGTTGTCGCGTGCCTTTTGCTTGGCCGTTTCCAGCAGCTCTAGCTGCCCCGGGGCATAAGACCAACGATCTGCACGGCCCTCGCCAAGGGCGAAAAACTCTTCGGTGATCGGGTCAACGTTTTCGCGGATGTGTTTGATCACCGCCGCGAGCAGCGGTTTGTTCTTCTCGGACATGCCGAGGTTGTTCATTTCCATTGGTGTGTCAGACATCTGAATGTCTCCTTTGTTATTCTGGTGCCCTTGGGCAATATCTGGCAGTTGGTGCTGCGTTATTTGTTGACCCAGTTGGGTTTTCTCTTTTCGACAAAGGCTTGCACGCCTTCTTTGAAATCTTCGGTTTTGCTGAGGTCTGCGATGACCTCGCGCGAATAGTCGATGCTGGCCGCCATGCCGTCGGCTTCGGCCATTTTGTTCAGCACGCGTTTGGTTGCTTTGACGGCAGAGGGCGAGACGGTGCATAGCTCTTCGGCTTTGGCCATGGCGCGTTCCATAAGCTGGTCATGGGCGACAACTTCGTTAACGCAACCCATGGCAAGGGCTTCGTCGGCCATGATCGTGCGGCCTGTGAACATCATTTCCTGAGCGGCCAAGCGGCCGATATAGCGGGACAGGCGCTGCACACCTGAAGCAGCGGCAAAAAAGCCGACCTTGACTTCGGGTAGGGCGAATTTGGCATTTTCCGACGCGATCAGGATGTCACAGCTCAGCGCCGTTTCAAATCCGCCACCCATGGCAAAACCATTCACTGCGGCGATGATGGGCTTTTCTAGGTCAAAGCGTGAAGAGAGGCCTGCAAATCCGCTATCGGGCAGACCTTTTTTGCTGCCGCTACCTGATGCGGTTGCCTTTAGATCGTTGCCTGCGGAAAAGGCTTTGTCGCCCGCGCCTGTTAGCACTGCAACCCAAAGGTCCTGATCTGCGGCGAAGGCGTCCCAGCATTGGGACATCTCGTGGTGCATATCCGCATGGACGGCGTTGTACACGTCTGGGCGGTTCATGGTGACCACTAGGATGTGGCCCTTTTTTTCGGTTGTGATGAATTCGTAGCTCATACTTTAAGCCCTCCGGTGTCGATATCTGTGAATTTGCCGCCAGAAGCGGCGAGGTCGCGCAGGGTTTGCGCAGGCGCAAAGGCGGGATCAGCCGCGCCGAGTTTTTCCATCCGCGCAAGGATCGCCTTGGCGCCGACCATATCGGCGTAATACATTGGGCCGCCTTTGTCGGCGGGCCAGCCATAGCCATTGAGCCAGACCACATCGATATCCGAGGGGCGCTGCGCCTTGTTCTCTTCAAGGATTTTCACGGCCTCGTTGATCATCGGATAGATGCAGATTTCGATGATCTCATCCGCGCTCATGGTTGAGGCATCTGCACCTGTGATGTCACGGATGACGCCTGCTGTGATGTCAGAGGGGACAGGGCGGCGGGTTTCGTCATAGTCGTAAAACCCTGCTTGGGTTTTCTGGCCGCGGCGGTCCATTTCGCACAGGGCGTCGCGGATCGGGTTATCTGTCTTGGCGCCCTTGGACCAACCGATATCTAGGCCCGCGAGGTCGCTCATCTGGAAGGGGCCCATTTTAAAGCCAAAGGCGTTCAGCGCGGCGTCCACGTCCCATGGCATAAGGCCCTGATCCAGCAATTTGTTCGCCTGAATTTGACGGGCAAACAGAATGCGGTTGCCAACAAAGCCGGGGCAGACGCCGACAAGAGCCGCGATTTTGTTGATCTTGGCGGCCAGCGCCATTGATGTCGCTACGACGTCATCGGCGGTATGTTTCGCACGCACAATTTCGAGCAGCTTCATCACGTTTGCAGGTGAGAAAAAGTGCAAGCCGATCACGTCTTCGGGACGGTTTGTCATGCTGGCGATTTCGTTGATGTCCAGCGCAGAAGTGTTCGTAGCCAAAATCGCGCCAGGCTTCATTACGCGATCAAGCTCGGTAAAGATCGTGCGTTTGAGGTCCATGTTTTCGAACACGGCTTCGATCACCAGATCACAATCGGCCAGATCCGCAACGGCAAGGCACCCTTCAAAGCGGCCCATGCGCGCCTCGACTTCTTCTTGCGGGAAGCGCCCTTTGTCGGAGGAACGTTGGTAATTGCCGCGCACCACCTTCAGGCCACGGTCTAGCGCCTCTTGGGTGGTTTCGACAATTTTCACGGCATAGCCAGCGGTGGCAAAGTTCATCGCGATGCCGCCGCCCATGGTCCCCGCACCAATGATGCCAACGGTTTTGATTTCGCGCTGGGGCGTGTTTGCCTCCAGTCCCGGAACTTCCCATGCGGCTTTGCCAGCGGCGGCGATATAGGCGCCGGTTTCTTCGATCGTGGGGGTCATGCTTTTGCCTTTTCGTTGTCGAGACAGACCGTGCGTAAACCACGGCGGTCGATTTTGTCGGTTGCGCCCCGCATCAGCGGGGTTGTTTGCGTCCATAAATGTTCAGGAGTTTTGAATTTTGCGATGTGCCCGTGAAGGGCCTTTGCCATTTGGTCGTGCGTCAGGGTTGCGCCGTCTTTCAACTGCACACAGGCGCCTACAACCTCGCCCAAGCGGTCGTCAGGGACGGAAAAGGCACAGGCCTCGATCACGTCGGGTAGCCGATGCAAGGCACCTTCAACATCCAGACAGGCGATGTTTTCGCCGCCACGGATGATGATGTTTTTCTTGCGGTCCAGAATGGTGACGTACCCCTCGGAATCCATAACCGCCAGATCACCTGTGCGCAGCCATCCGTCTTGCATTGTCTCTTCTGTCGCTTCGGGTTTGTTCAAATAACAACGCATGTTGCTGGGGCTTTTGACCGTGATCTCGCCCAACTCGCCATCGGCAACGTCATTTCCTGCGTCATCCAACAGGCGCAGCTCTTGGACGGGGGGATGTAACCTTCCGGCGCTTTCGGGGCGGTTGAGGTATTCCTCACCGATCATGCCGATGCCGAGGGCGTTTGTTTCTGTCATACCCCAGCCTGTAGCGATTGCGGCATTGGGAAAGGCCTGCGCCAATTCACCCACCTGCGCGCCCGGACGTTTTGCACCGCCAGAGCCTAGGTAATCCATCGTGTCTAGGGTTTCATTGGCGGCATGGGCGGCCTGCATCAGGTCGGCCGATTGCGTTGGAACGCCCAAGAAACGCGTGATGCCTTCGGTTTTAATCAGGCGGACGGCCTCGGCTGCGTCCCATTTTTCCATCAAGGTTATGCGCGCGCCAGCAACAAGGCTGAGCAGGAACAGCGGATGGGTTGCGGTGACATGAAAGAGCGGCGTGACCACCAAGGCAGAAGGGCGCGGTGGCTCTGGCGCATCTGGTTCTGGTGGGTCGATCAATGGGGCCACCACCGCCTGCATGAGCCAGCTGAACACGGCGTTTACAGCGCCACGGTGCGTTTGCACAACGCCCTTTGGGTGGCCAGTTGTGCCTGAAGAATACATCACCGCAAAATCATCATCTGTGTCGATTTGCACGGCTAAAGGCGCATCTGAAGCCGCCGATTGAAGGGGCCCATAGCTGTGATCAACCATGCCTTCGCCGTCGCGAACACCGACAAGGGTTAGCCCTAGTTCATCGCGCAGAGGCAAAAGGCGTTCGATCCTTGGACCATCGGCAAAGACCAGCTTTGCCTCGCTGTCGCGCAGAGCATAGTCCAGCTCTTCGGTTGTCCACCATGCGTTTACAAAAACCACTGTGGCACCCGTGGCTGATATGCCAAGGACAAGCGTCAGCAGTTCGGGATAGTTGCGCATGGCGATGGCGACGCGGTCGCCTTTGGAAATGCCAAAGCTTGAGCCAAGCACATTCGCCACGCGCCGCACCTCGGCGCAAAACGCGCCGTAGGTCCATCGCTCATCCGCGTAGAGAAGATAGTGAGAGTTCCCATCGTCATGCTGCGCGATGCCAGCATCCATAAGAGTGGGCACAGTGGGGGGAATGTTTTGAAACGCGGTATATTCAATCCCGCGAATGGTCGTAGGGGCGACGGCAAATGTTGGGTTGGTTGCCAGAACATGGGCAACGGCGGCTTCAGGTGTCATTGCGGTCATAGGACCTGACCGCACATCATTTCGATGCTTTTCATAGTGACCCTCCCAAGTCTTCGACTTTCGCGCCTTTGTGCTTTTTTGCTAGGCGACTCTCTCTTTTAGGTAGAGACTAGGGGGAAATATCAAAGCTGCCAATACCGCAGTACGGAACTTCGTTTCGCAAAACGGGCATTTTCTGGGTCAAGCCCATTAGATTTGGTGTCGCCAGCCGAAATTACGCTGCGGCACACAGCGTAAAATAAACCTGAAACAGATAGGGGATGGGGCCTATTCAGCGGTTTCTGCGTTGAGAATGGATTCGATCCGCTCAACATCAGCTGGGTTGTTAAGCTCCCAGAACACGCGGCCGCGCCCCTCTACTTCGACACATAGAACGTCTGTGCCATTCTCAAGAAAGCGCAGCTGTTCCAGCCCTTCGTGGCGCTCCAGACGGCCTTCGGACCAGCCTGCATATTGCTTTAATGCTGCGGGGCGATAGGCATAGAGGCCAACGTGGTGAAAGACTTCGCCAGCTGCGTCAGCCGCCTTTGCGGGGTCGATATAGGGTAGGACTTCTTTGCTGAAGTACAGCGCACGGTTGGAGCGGTCAAAAACGGCAGTGGTGCCGCCAACCAAACCGGCAGCACGGTCGGCGCGAAAGTGCGCATAGGTTTCCGCGTCACATTTCACCACAGGGGTTGCAACGGGGGCATCCGGATTTGCCTTCATCGCCGCAATCAGGTCTTCGACAAACCATGCTGGGGTTAGCGGCGCATCGCCTTGCAGGTTCACGACAAGATCGGCGTCGAAACGGCCCGACGTTGCGGCTTCGGCGCAGCGGGCGGTGCCGTTTTCGCAGCTTGTCGAGGTCATGATGACTTCGGCGCCAAAGGCTTCGGCGGCGTCTTTGATGCGATCATCATCGGTGGCGACAAAAACGGCATCCGCGCCGCGCACGGCCATGGCGGCCTCCCAGCTGCGTTGGATCAGTGTTTTTTCGGCGCCGTCGCGATCACGCAGGGTGACCAGCGGCTTGCCCGGATAGCGGGTAGAGGCATAGCGGGCAGGGATGATGATGACAGTTTTCATTATGCGACTCCGGCGCGTAGGCAATCGTGGATGCGCAGCAGGCCGACAGGGGCGCCCGCATCGTCTACGACAACCAAAACGGTGATTTTGTTGTTGTTCATAACGGCCAGCGCTTCGGCGGCCATCATATCTGCGGGAATGGTTTTGGGCGTTGCGGTGGCGACATCACGGGCAAGGTGAGTGCTAAGGTGTTCGCTGTTGCGGCGTAAATCGCCATCCGAGATGACGCCGACCAGTTTGTCGTCCTCAACCACACAAGCAATGCCAAAGCCCTTTTCGCTCATCTTGAGCAGGGTTTCCTGCATGCCAGCATCAGGGGGCACAATGGCCATTGCCTCGGGCCCGTGCATCAGCTGATGCACCAGCGCCAGCTGCGCGCCCAGTTTGCCACCTGGATGATAGGTGCGGAAATGTTCCGAGAGAAAGCCGCGTTGCTCCATCAGTGCCATCGCCAATGCATCCCCAAGGGCGAGGGTCATTGTGGTGGATGTGGTGGGGGCGATCCCGCTGCCTGCTTCGGTCTCGGTTGGCAGGGTCAGGCACAGGTCGGCTGCGCGCATCAGGGTGCTGTCGGGTTTGCTGCTCATCCCGATCATGGGGATGGAAAAGCGGCGGGTGTGGCGGATGAGATCGCCCAATTCTGACGTTTCGCCAGAGTTTGACAACAGAATGCACAGGTCGTCTTGGGTGATCATACCTAGGTCGCCGTGGCTCGCCTCGGCGGGGTGAACAAAATAGGAGGGCGTGCCTGTTGATGCGAGGGTCGAGGCGATCTTGCGGGCGATATGGCCGGATTTACCGATGCCGGACAGGATGATCCGCCCTTTGATTTCTAGAATACGCTCTACCGCGGGCACAAAATCATCGGGCAGGTTTTTGGCCATTCGGACCAAGGCGCTGCCTTCATGTTCCAGCACTTGGGCGGCGGTGGTCAGTATCGCGTCGCGAGAGGTGTTCTGATCAGACATTTCTACGTTTCCAAGTGGCTGGTTGTTAGGCCCCGATGTACGCGTGCCGTGCGGCTGCTGCAAGGAGGGGTGGGGGTTTTGCGCCGTTTAGGCGGGATAGGCCCGTACCTGTTGCCGTTGCACGCCAAGGCCTTCAACCCCCAGTTCAACCACATCCCCATCGCGCAGGTATTGCGGCGGGTTCATCCCCATCCCAACCCCGGGAGGGGTGCCCGTGGAAATGACATCACCGGGCATCAGGGTCACAAAGCGGCTGAGATAGGAAATGATATGCGCGACGCCAAAGACCATGGTTGCGGTGCTGCCGCTTTGGCGTGGCTGGCCGTTGACGTTCAGATACATCGACAGGTTCTGCGGATCGGGGATTTCATCGGCTGTTACCAGCCATGGGCCAACGGGGCCGAAGCTGTCGCAGGATTTGCCTTTGGTCCATTGGCCGCCGCGTTCGATTTGGTAGGCGCGTTCAGAGACGTCATTCACAATGCAATATCCCGCCACATGCGCTAGCGCGTCTTGCTCGCTGACGTGATGCGCGGTGCTGCCGATGACAACGCCCAGCTCGACCTCCCAATCGGTTTTTTCAGATCCTTTGGGCAGGGTGATTGGGTCGTTGGCCCCTGTGGCGGGGCAGGTTTTCATAAATAGAATGGGTTCTTCTGGAATGGGCATGCCTGCCTCTTTGGCGTGGTCGGAGTAGTTGAGACCGATGCAGAACATGCGCCGCACGTCGTCGATGACGGGCGCGTATTCGCCTTTGACCTCGGGGAATGCCTCTGGGTTATGTGTTGCCAGTGCGGTCAGGCCCTCGGGTGAAACACCCGCCGCTGTGATGTCGGGAACCAACGTTGAAATGTCACGCGGCGTGCCGTCGGCATCAATCATCGCGGGGCAGATGCCCTTTTCAGTGCGGATACGGGCAAGTTTCATGGGGCGGCTCCTGTGTATTTGTCGCGGCAGCATACCGCCATTGTGATTGGGGTGAAGCGGGAAATGCGCCTTTGGTGGTTGAGGCACCCGCCCTTGGGGGTGTAAGCGCTGGTACAGCCCAGATTGCTCTTTAGGATAGACTCATGAAAACCGCTCTTGTCACAGGTTCGTCCGGCTTTATCGGATATTTCGTTGCAGACGCGCTGCTGGCTGCTGGGTGGCGGGTGATCGGGATAGATAGCATGAGCGACTATTACGATGTCGCGCTAAAGCAATCCCGCCTCGATATGTTGGAAACCCATAGCAATTTTACCAACATCAAAGGCAAGGTCGAAGAACCCGGCCTGTTGACCGAGCTATTCGCGCAATACGAACCCGAAGTTGTTGTGCATCTCGCTGCGCAAGCTGGCGTGCGCTATTCGCTGGAAAACCCGATGTCCTATTTCCAGACGAATTTGGGCGGGACGTTGCAATTGTTAGAGGCCGCGCGGGCGCATCCGCCAAAACATATGTTGATGGCGTCCAGCTCGTCCGCTTATGGGGCGAATACGCAGATGCCCTATCAGGAAAACATGCAGGCAGATCACCAGATGTCGCTGTATGCGGCAACTAAAAAGTCGTCTGAAAACATCGCCCACAGCTATTCGCATTTGTTTGCCTTGCCGATTTCGATGTTCCGCTTTTTCACGGTCTACGGACCATGGGGGCGCCCTGATATGGCGCCGCATAAATTCACATCCCGCATCCTCGAGGGGCGCCCGATAGACGTTTATAATAACGGGCAAATGCGCCGCGATTTCACCTATATCACCGATCTGGTCGAGGCGATCATTCTGCTGATTGACGCCGTGCCTGATTACCTGACCGAACAGGGCAAATACGAGGGTGACAGCCTGTCACCCGTTGCGCCGTTCCGTGTGGTGAACATTGGCAACTCGGATACCGTGCCATTGCTGGACTTTATCAAGGCAATCGAAAACGCCACGGGCAAAGAGGCTGACATGAACCTGATGCCCATGCAGCCGGGGGATGTGCCAGCGACATGGGCGGATGCAAGCCTGCTAAAATCGCTCACTGGGTTTGTGCCGCGCACAACCGTGCGCGACGGGGTTGCCCAATTCGTTTCGTGGTATCGCGACTATTACAAGATTTAGTCGTCAAACCCGACAAATGTCGCGACTTCATCCACAGCGCGGCGCTCAGAGACCACGGCGTTGGCAGAGAATTCCTCGTCTGGCCAGCCAAGCGCGACACAGGTCATGATGACCTGATCGTCTGGGATATTTGCGTGCTCGCGCACAACAGGGGATTGCATGATGCCCTGACCGTTGATCACACAGCCAAGCCCGCGAGCCCAAGCCGCCAAAGTCAGCCCATAGGTGACCGCACCCAGATCGAAATGCGCAATTGTGCCACCCTCAAGGCTTTTGTCGAAGGTCACAACAATGGAAACGGGCGCGTCAAACTGGCGAAAGCCGCGCATGACCCAATCCTGACGCATCGCCTTGTCGTCGCGGGCAATGCCCATGGCGGCGAACAACTGCTTTGCAATGCCAACCTGACGATCGCGGTGCGGCCCTTCATAGGCGCCATGATCGACGATCTCGCGCACTGGCGGTACGCCGTTCAGCATGCGGGTGGAATTTCCTTCGCGAACACGTTCCAGTGGCTCACCCGTCAAAACATGCAAATGCCATGGCTGGGTGTTCATCGAGGATGGCGCGCGGTTAGCTAGCGCAATCACTTCTTCGATCAATTCACGTGGCACAGGTTTATCTTGAAAGCCGCGGATGCTCCGGCGGCTTTGCATTGCTTCGTCTAGTTGCATGGAAAAGTCCTGTTATTAGAAATTAAGGGTGAACACGCGGCTCAGGCCAAGGCGTAAACGCCACTGGTCTTCAGAGCCGATCTGCGTGATCGGGCTGTCTGCAGCGTCACCCAATAGTTTCTCATAACTTACGGCACCTTCAAGTGCCCATTTGTCATCGATGAAGTATGTGCCGGTCACTTCGAACCCCGCGCCAAGCGCGCCACCCGTTGCATCAAAGGGCGTAAAGCCCGTTGTACCATCGATCGGGGTGCCAAAATACGTTGCGGCAAATTCGTCGTCACCAAAGTTTACGCGCGGCCCTGCGGTGATCAACCAGCGGTCATTCGGGCGAAGAATCATGTCTGCCCCAATGGTACCGGTTACACCGCTATGCCCTGTGACACCCTTGCGGACCTCACCAAAAGCCATCCAGTTTGTTTGCTGGTAAGACAGGCCCAAGCCCAGTTCGAGGGCGGTATCAATATCCGCCAAGCCGGCAAGTTCGGGGCTCTCTTCGGCGGAGCGGTCACCAATAACGCGAAAGGCTCCGCGCAGGGATATGCCGTTATCGGGGATGCCGCGAACGCCGTTACCAATAGAATTGCCACCCCATGAAAGGGATCCAAAAGTAAATCCCAGATCAAGGGCCGCTTCGCTATCGTCCGATCCAGGATATTCGGGTTGGGTCGTAACGCCGGATCGCAGGGCAAAGTTGAACGAACGGTCCTGTGCAACTGCAGGCATTGCAGCAGTAACTGCAATCGCGGATAGGTAAACCAGAGTTAGAACGCGCATAAACTGCTCCCTTGTCCGCAGGGCGTACACGTGCACCTGCAAGATTCCTCTTAGATTTAAGGGATCGTGATATCCATGTATATGGGGAAACGGCGCTATCACTCAGCCGTGACTGGGAAAAAGGTAACATTTTTAGTCTGTTGTGTTACCGGCTGTGATCAGGAGTTATTTAACATAATCATCATTATGGCAATTTATGTAGGCACAGCGCTTACCCAAATTGAATAGCCCAACAAATCTCGCGGCAAAGGCGCAAATTCATTGGGCTAATAGGCTTTTATGAATGGAATGTTGTCAGCTTATGGCGTGATGACCACTTTGCCATCGGTTTTCTTTAATGCGGCTGCCAGCCCGCTCACGACCTCTGCTAGGGGCAAGGTCGCTGCGACATCGGTTTTCCAGCGGCCATCTGCAAAACGCGCCTGCACTTCGCCTACGACTTTGGCTTGTTCGGCTGGAGGGGTTGTCATCATCCAGCGGGTGAGCCAAAAGCCTTCGATCTGTTTGGACATAAAGATAAGCTGCCCCATCTGGGTGAGTTGCGGCAACTCTGAGTTCAATTTCCCATAGCTGACCCAACGCGCGCCTGTGGGCATCGCGACAAACAGCTTCTCGCTAAGTTGGTCTGAAACGGCGTCAAGGAAAACGATTGGTTTTAGTGCTTTGGAGGCGGCCGTGAACTGATCCAGAATATCTGCGTCAGTGGTTACCAAAACCTCGTCTGCGCCCAACGCTTTGAGCGGTTCTACCGCTTCGGCGCGGCGGACCAATGCGATGGATTTCAACCCGCGATCGCGCGCAAGCGAGATCATCAATTTGCCCAGCTGGCTGGTGGCTGCAGAAATCACAACAGCGTCCCCTGCCTGATCCGCAATTTCAATCATGGCCATGGCTGTCATCGGGTTCACGATCTGCGCCGAGGCGTCAACGTCGCTCACATCGGGGCGCAGGGGGATGCACATCTGTGCTTCGGTAAGGGCGTATTCCGCCCATGCGCCACTATGATCAGGGCGCCCTGCAACAAATGAAACCCGTTGCCCCATCAGCGCCTCTGCACCCTCACCTGCCGCAACCACGTCACCACATCCTTCAAAGCCCGCTGGCGTGCCTTTGAACCGTGGCTGGCCATATTCGCCTTTGATGAAATGCAGATCCGACGGGTTTACGGACGCAACGCGCAGCTTGATCAGTACCTGACCCTTTTTGGGTGTCGGCACAGGAATAGTTGCCGTTTCCAGATACTCGGCAGCATCCGCAATTGCAGGTCCTTCGGCCTTGCCAGAGTAGCCGTCACCAGTCTGAAGAATGGCTGTCATTGTTTGTGGTAGATCGCTCATGTTGGGTTCCCTCCCCCTCGTCAGTCATGGTCTTCACCTCATCCTTTGGATCAATCCAAAACAGCAGGCGAAGCCCCTTTGATGTACGAGGCTAGACGGAGTCCCCAGTATAGCGAAAGGGCTAGTTGCATCCGACGCCGCAACGTCATTTGGATGTAACCAGCCCTTTGCCAGTGCTCCCGATAGCACCGCGCACCCCCGTTTGGGAATGCGCGTATCTTTTAGCCGTCTTTAGAAAAATGCCGAACGTGCGCCGGCAGGTTTGTCCAGAGGGGGGGCAAATTTGGTGAGGTTAATGCCCTCAACCGCTTGCTTGTACTCTTCGATGGTTGGCGTACGGCCAAGGATCGCGGCCAGAACAACAACAGGCGTTGAAGCCAGCAGGGATTCACCTTTTTTCTCGGCAGCATCTTCTACAACACGACCTTGGAACAGGCGGGTTGAAGTCGCCAGAACCGTGTCACCCTTTGCCGCTTTTTCCTGGTTACCCATACATAGGTTACAGCCAGGGCGTTCGAGATAAAGAATATTCTCATACTCGGTGCGGGATGTGTTTTTTGGCGCCGCATCGTCGAACTCAAAACCAGAGTACTTTTGCAAGATGCTCCAGTCGCCCTCTTCTTTCAGCTCATCGATGATGTTGTAGGTCGGCGCGGCAACAACCAGCGGCGCTTGGAACTCGACCTTGCCTTGCGCTTCCTCAAGGTTACGCAGCATCTGAGCAACAATTTTCACGTCGCCCTTGTGCACCATACAGGAACCCACAAACCCAAGATCAACCTTCTTGTCGCCACCGTAATAGGAAACAGGGCGGATGGTGTCGTGGGTATACCGTTTGGACACATCAGCGTTGTTCACGTCTGGGTCGGCGATCATCGGCTCGTCGATCACATCAAGGTCAACAACAACCTCGGCGGCGTATTTCGCGTCAGCATCAGGTGTCAACGCAGGCTTTTCGCCTGAACGGATTTCAGCGATACGCTTGTCCGCGATATCGATCAGACCCTGAAGCATGGCAACATCGTTATCCATGCCCTTTTCGATCATGATGCCAATACGGCTTTTTGCGATCTCTAGGGATTCGATCAGCGTTTCGTCTTCGGAAATACAGATCGAGGCCTTCGCCTTCATCTCGGCTGTCCAGTCGGTAAAGGTGAACGCTTGGTCCGCCAACAAGGTGCCGATGTGCACTTCGATAACGCGCCCTTGGAAGACGTTGTCACCAAATTGCTTGAGCATCTGCGACTGGGTCGCATGCACAACGTCACGGAAATCCATGTGGTTTTTCATGGTGCCTTTGAACGTCACTTTTACGGATTCAGGGATTGGCATGGTCGCCTCACCCGTGGCCAAGGCCAGCGCAACAGTGCCCGAGTCAGCGCCAAATGCCACACCTTTGGACATCCGCGTGTGAGAGTCACCGCCGATAATGATCGCCCAGTCATCCACCGTGATATCGTTAAGAACCTTGTGAATAACGTCTGTCATCGCGTGATACACTTCTTTGGGGTCACGCGCGGTGATCAGGCCAAATTTGTGCATGAACTTCATCAGCTTTGGCGTGTTCGCCTGTGCTTTCAAATCCCAAACAGATGCGGTGTGACAACCAGACTGATAGGCCCCATCCACGGTTGGCGACAGAACCGTTGCGGCCATCGCTTCCAGCTCCTGAGAGGTCATCAGACCTGTCGTATCTTGCGAACCAACGATGTTCACCTTCACCCGCGCGTCAGAGCCCGCGTGCAAAGTGACACCAGGTGTCACGCCGACGGCGTTTTTGTTAAAGATCTTTTCAACCGCTGTCAGGCCTTGGCCCTCATGCGATACTTCCTTGGAAGGGGCATAAACCACAGGTTTTTCAACACCCAGCGTTTCCGCCGCAAAGCTTTGTAGCTTTTTACCAAAGACAATGGCGTAGGAACCGCCCGCCTTGATGAACTCGACCTTCTGAGGGGTGAAGGCAGATGCAACGTCTACCAGCTCTTCTTTGCCTGTTTCATCATACAGCTTTTTGGCTTTGGTATCGATGGTCAGAACCGTACCCGTCTCAACCGAGTATGCTTGCTCGAGAATGGGGTTGCCTTCTTCGTTGAGAACAGTGTTCCCATCTGCATCAACTTTCTTAACCCAGTTTTTCAGGTCAAGGCCAATGCCGCCCGTCACGCCAACGGTTGTCAGAAAGATCGGGGAAATACCGTTTGTACCGGCAACGATGGGCGCAAAGTTTACAAAGGGAACATAGGGGCTGGCCTGCTTGCCCGTCCACAATGCCACGTTGTTCACGCCAGACATACGCGACGATCCAACACCCATTGTGCCTTTTTCAGCGATCAGCATCACGCGCTTGTCAGGGTGCTGCTTTTGCAGCTCTTGAATCTCGCCTTGCGCCTTTGGGTTGATCAGGCATTTGCCGTGCAATTCGCGGTCAGAGCGCGAGTGCGCCTGATTGCCCGGAGACAGCAAATCAGTCGAAATGTCACCCTCGGCTGCGATATAGGTAACAACCTTGATGTTTTCTTCGATGTCGGGAAGCTTGGTAAAGAACTCGGCCTTGGCATAGCTGTTCAGAATGTCGGTGGCGACTGCGTTGCCCTTGGCGTGGGCATCGGCCAGACGATCTGTGTCTGCCTCGTACAGGAACACCTGCGTTTTCAAAACTTCCGCGGCCTTCTGGGCCAAACCAGCATCATCACCCAAAGCCAGATCCAGCAGGACATCTACAGATGGTCCGCCCTTCATGTGCGACAGCAATTCAAATGCGAAATCTTGGGTGATTTCCTCAACCGAGGCTTTGCCCTGAATGATCTCTTTCAGGAACTGCGCTTTTTCTCCAGCCGCGCTCGTCGTGCCGGGCAGCGTGTTATAAATGAAAAAGTTTAGGGACTCTGCGCGGTGCTCATTGCCCGTGTCTTTGATCTGCGCAATCAGCTCGGCAACCAATGCACCATCATCGATTGGCTTGGGGTGCAGCCCCTGTTCTTTACGGGTTGCAATCTCGGTTAGGTAGTCTGTGTACAAGCTCATGGCGGTTCCAGCAGTTGATGTTAGAATTAGCTAAAGCGCCAGCACACAGATCCTTCCGCATGCCGCCGCCCAAATTGATTGTATACCAAAGTATACCATACGCTCCTTAGATGCAATAGTCATACCCCATTCATCTGCCAAACCCTAGGCCCTTGATGAATGGTTTTGCGCAAACAAAAAGATCACCTCGCTTTGTTATCTAGCAGCAGGTGAATATTGCATTACCGCCTGAAAGGATCATGTGCCTAATCCCGCTGAAAACTTTTAACAACAGGTCCGATTCCAGAATGGAAATGTCGGATTTCAAAGGGACATACCGCTAAAAACTAAGGACACTCGTGAAAGAGGAGTCTGATTTCATGCGCTATTCCGGTTTTAAGGTGATCAAAGAAGCCCTTACAGGGCACAAGGGCTGGAAACCTGCATGGCGTGATCCAGAACCCAAATCACATTACGACATCGTTATCATCGGTGGCGGAGGCCATGGCCTGGCAACCGCCCATTACCTATCCAAAGTGTTCGGGCAGCAAAATGTCGCAGTCATCGAAAAAGGCTGGATCGGTGGCGGAAATGTAGGCCGCAACACCACGATCATCCGCTCGAACTATTTGCTCGACGGGAACGAACCGTTTTACGAATTTTCGCTCAAGCTGTGGGAGGGGCTGGAACAGGACCTCAATTACAACGCCATGGTCAGCCAGCGCGGCATCATGAACCTGATCCATTCGGACGCGCAGCGCGATGCCTTTATCCGCCGCGGGAACGCAATGCGGTTGAATGGGGCTGACGCCGAGCTGTTGGATGAATCACAGATCAGGGCGGAATATCCGTTTCTGAATTTCAACGATGCACGTTTCCCGATCAAAGGCGGGCTGGCCCAACGGCGCGGCGGCACCGTGCGCCATGACGCGGTTGCATGGGGCTATGCCCGCTCGGCCGATAGCCACGGCGTAGATATCATCCAGAATTGCGAGGTCACGGGGTTTCGTATCGAAAACGGGAAATGCCTAGGCGTGGAAACGTCCAAAGGATTCATCGGCGCAACTAAGGTTGGTTGCGCTGTGGCGGGGTCTTCGGGCCGTTTGATGGCCAAGGCAAACATGCGTCTGCCGATAGAATCCCATGTGCTTCAGGCCTTTGTCTCAGAGGGGCTAAAGCCGGTTTTACCGGGTGTGATTACCTTTGGCGCAGGGCATTTCTATGTCAGCCAATCCGACAAAGGCGGCTTGGTCTTTGGCGGTGACATCGACGGCTATAACTCTTACGCGCAACGCGGAAACCTACCTGTTGTCGAAGACGTCTGTGAAGGCGGCATGGCGATCATGCCGATGATTGGCCGCGCAAGGTTGCTGCGCATGTGGGGCGGGATTATGGATATGTCGATGGACGGCTCGCCCATCATCGACCGCACCCATATCGACGGGCTCTATTTCAACGGCGGCTGGTGTTACGGCGGGTTCAAGGCGACCCCTGCCTCTGGTTATGCCTATGCGCATCTATTGGCCAAGGACGAACCGCACGAGACCGCAACCGCCTATCGTTTCAACCGCTTTGAGACGGGCCATATGATTGATGAAAAAGGGATGGGCAACCAGCCAAACCTGCACTGATCCCCAATCACATTTCAAGATAGCGAGCATCTAACGATGATTATCAACCACCCTCTTTTAGGCCCCCGCGATAGCGCTGAATTTGTCTATCTAGGAGATGCATCCCTGATCGACCGCCCCGATCCCGAAACCGCAGATGCGCAGGAATGGTACACCTACGGTTATCTGCGCAACAACATCGCTGGCGAAATGCGCGAGCTGTGGTTCCACGAAGGGGGCGACCGCTCGGTTCTGGTGGTTACGCGCAATACGTTGACCCATGAAATCAGCGATGTCGCCCTAGCCCGCGATGTGGCCCGTGAACAGGGGCGTTCAAAATGACTCAGAAGAACCGCGTATCTGGTGGCCAGATTGACCGCAACAGCGCCCTAAATTTCACTTTCGACGGCAAGAAATACCAAGGCCACGCTGGCGATACGCTCGCCTCCGCCTTGCTGGCCAATGGCGTACGCCTGATGGGCCGCTCGTTCAAATACCACCGCCCCCGTGGCCCCCTGACCGCAGGATCGGAGGAACCCAACGCGCTGGTCGAACTGCGCAGCAGCGCGCGCCAAGAGCCAAACACACGCGCCACCACAGCCGAGCTGTATGACGGCCTGCAGGCGCGCTCGCAAAACCGGTTTCCCTCGCTCAAATTCGACACGATGGCGATCAATGATCGGTTTTCAAATTTTCTGACCGCAGGGTTCTACTATAAAACATTCATGTGGCCTGCGCCGTTTTGGGAAAAGATATACGAGCCGATTATCCGCAAAGCCGCTGGGTTAGGCTCGCTTTCCATGCAGGAAGACCCTGATGAATACGACAAAGGATTTCGCCACTGTGAGCTGCTGGTCATCGGCGGCGGTCCTGCTGGCCTTATGGCGGCCCTTACCGCTGCGCGCGCAGGCAAGGAAGTCATCCTCGCTGATGAAGACTTTGCTTTGGGCGGCAGACTAAACAGCGAGACCTTTAGCCTTGATGACAGCAATGCGGCAACTTGGGTCGCCGCGACGTTGGCCGAGCTGTCATCTCTCCCCAATGTGCGCCTGATGCCCCGCACCACCGTCATCGGTGCCTTTGATCACGGGATTTACGGCGCTGTTGAACGGGTCAGCGACCACATCGCCCAACCCGAAACAGGCAAACCCCGCCAGATCCTGTGGCGGATTTATAGTCAGCGCGCGATCCTTTGTGCAGGCGCCACCGAACGCCCTATCGGGTTTGAAAATAACGACCGCCCCGGCGTGATGCTGGCAAGCGCTTTGCGAACTTACGTAAACCGCTATGCCGCGACGCCAGCCAAACGTGTTGCGATTTTCACCAACAACGACGACGGGCACCGCACTGCGAGTGATCTGGCAGCCAAAGGCGTTAAGGTCGTGGCCGTCATTGACACCCGCATCGACGCCCCCAGCAACTATGACTACGAAGTCCTAAAGGGCGCGCAGGTAGTTGATACGAAGGGCCGTCTGGGCCTCACCTTTGTCGAGGTGCAACTGGCCGATGGTAGTCATCGCACCCTTGAATGCGGCGCGCTTGGCGTGTCTGGCGGGTGGAACCCAAATGTTCACCTGACCTGCCACCAACGTGGCCGACCAACATGGAACGAAGATTTAGCCGCCTTTGTCCCCGGTGGTGTTTTACCCCCTGGTTTGACAGTCGCAGGCGCGGCAAACGGCATCTTTTCAACCCATGGCGCGCTGACCTCTGGCAGCCAAGCGGCAGCGGAGTTGTTCGACACCAAGCCCCTCACCACACCCCAAGCCGAAGATGCGCCCGTTCGTCAAACCCCGTTCTGGTACGTCGAAGGATGCGCGCGCGCGTGGCTGGACCAGCAAAACGATGTTACCGTCAAGGACGTGAAGTTGTCCCATCAGGAGGGGTTCCGCTCGGTCGAGCACCTCAAACGCTATACAACTTTGGGCATGGCGACGGATCAGGGCAAAACCTCAAACATGGGTGGTTTGGCGATCATGGCCGAACTTGCGGGCAAGGCGATCCCCGAGGTTGGCACAACGATTTTCCGCCCCCCCTACACGCCAACGGCCATTGGCGTATTAGGCGGCCGTATGCGCGGCAAGGAATTCCACCCGACCCGCCTGACCCCATCGCACTATTGGGCCAAGGAACGCGGCGCTGTATTTGTCGAGGTCGGCAACTGGCTGCGCGCGCAGTGGTTCCCGATCGAGGGCGAAACCCATTGGCGCCAATCCGTTGACCGCGAGGTCACAGCCACCCGCGCCTCTGTTGGTGTTTGTGACTGCACAACCTTGGGCAAAATTGATGTGCAGGGTAGTGATGCCGCGGCCTTCCTGAACAAAATCTACTGTAACGGTTTCGCAAAACTTGCTGTTGGTAAAACCCGCTATGGGTTGATGCTGCGCGAGGACGGTATTGCGATGGATGACGGCACCGCAGGGCGACTGGCCGAAGATCATTTCGTTGTCACAACCACCACGGCCAACGCCGCAAAGGTTTTCCAACACATGGAATTTGCCCGCCAATGCCTGTTCCCTGACATGGATGTGCAGCTGATTTCGACAACCGAGGCATGGGCGCAATACGCGGTCGCGGGGCCGAACTCTCGCAAGCTTTTGCAGAAAATCGTGGACCCCGAATTTGACATCACAAACGAGGGCTTTCCGTTTATGGCTTGTGGTAACATCACCGTTTGCGGTGGCTTGCGCGCGCGCCTTTTCCGTATCTCGTTCAGTGGCGAGCTGGCGTTCGAGATCGCTGTGCCGTCTCGCTATGGCGACGCGCTGATGCGCACCCTTATGGATGAGGGAAAAGAATTCGACGTCACCCCATATGGAACCGAGGCCTTGGGCGTTATGCGTATCGAAAAGGGCCACGCAGCGGGCAACGAGCTGAACGGCACAACCACCGCGCTGAACCTTGGCATGGGGCGGATGGTGTCAAAGGTCAAAGACAGCATCGGCTCCAAACTTTCCGAACGGGCGGGCCTGAACGAGGCAGACGCGCTGATGCAGGTTGGGATCAAACCGTTGAACCCTGAGGACAAGGTTACGGCGGGGGGGCATCTGATGCACTCTACCGGTCCGGTGGATGCAGCCCATGACCAAGGATACGTAACATCCGCCGCCTTCTCTCCCACTTTGGGCAGCATGATCGGCTTGGGCTTTCTCAAGGACGGGGGAAACCGCACCGGTGAAAGGATGCGCCTTGTCTCTCCTGTGACTGACCTGACCGTCGATGTCGAAATCGTATCAGCCCATTTTGTTGATCCAGAAGGAGAGCGCGTCCGTGCTTAAGCTGACCCCTATCACCGCCTTGGGCGGCACCGAGCCGCGTGTGGACACCATCAAAGGCGTCACATTGACCGAAAACCCAGGGCTGGCGCTGGCGTCAGTCGCTGCGCGCCTTGGTCACGAAGAAACCTGCCGCAAACACCTGTCGGACCTGTTAGAGGCCCCTGCCCCAACTGCCGGAAAAAGCAAGCTGCACGATCCCGAAGCTGCATTTTGGACGGGGCCCGATCAATGGATGGTAGGCGCGCCCTTTGACACCCACGAAGATCTGGCCACCCAGCTAAAGCAGCGGTTTGGAGACACCGCATCCATCACCGAGCAAACCGATGCTTGGGCCTGTTTCGATCTGCGCGGTGACGGGATCGAAGCCGTGATCGAGCTGTGTTGCAACATCAATATCCGCGCGATGAAGACCGAGGACGCAACGCGGACCTCGATCCACCATTTGGGGTGTTTTATCTTGCGCCGTGATCCTGCGAATTGGGTGCGCATCTTGGGGCCGCGCGCCTCGGCGGGCAGTTTGCATCACGCGCTGCTTACGGCGATGAAATCCGCGCTATAACCGTTAGATCGACGGCAAAGGCATGTTTCCCTGTACGCGGAAATCATTGATCTGTTCGCGGTCTTCTTGGGGGCTTAACCCAAACGCCGTTCGGTAATGCTGAACCAAAGGCGTGGTTGAGGAATAGCCGACCGCCAATGCGATCTCGGGCAGGGTATCTTTTGAATATAGAACCAATTGGCGGGCCGCCTTCATTCGTAAAGAGCGGTAGTAATGGGTAGGGCTTTGGCCTGTCGCCTTTTTAAAACTGCGCTCGATCTGGCGGGGTGTGACCTGCAACGCATCAGCCACCTCGGCGATCGAAATCGGGTCTTCGATCCGTTGTGCAAATAGTGCTGCGGCTTTGCTTACCAATATTGGCAATGCTGGGCCGGTACCATCTAGCATGGGAACCCTTTGACGCACCCCTTTGCCGCGCATCAGCGGGTGCTGGAACCAACAGGCGACCTCATGGGCGACATCCGCTCCGAAGGTGTTATCAATCATGTGCAGGGCCAAATCAAACGCCGCTGCAGCCCCTGATGCCGTGGCGCGCATTTTCTCTGAAACGGTAACATCGTCTGTCACCTCAATATCGGGAAACTCCGCCCGAAAGGCGGCTTCGTAACACCAATGCACTGAACATCTATGGCCCTGCATCAACCCCGCACGCACCAGCGGGAACACGCCACCGCTTACAGCGCCCATAACACGGCCAGCGCGCTCCATTCGGCGCAGTTTCGCGGGGCTGGATTTGGCATTTTCGAAATGGGCCATGGGGCTGCTGAGCAGAATAATAACATCCAACTCTTCGGCATCTGCAAGGCTACAGTTTGGCTCAAATGAAACCTGCGCGCTGGACATGACGCGCTCTCCGGTTTCTGAAACCAATTGCCATGCGAACCTTTCGGCCTGCGCAATTTCATTGGCGGCACGTAGCGGTTCGATCATGGATGTCAGGCAGGCCATCGGGAAACCGGGAAATAGCAAAAAGCCAATGGTCTGAATTTCACTCTTGTTCATAATTATATCCACTCAAGGGATGCTTTGGTTGTAATCTTGTCCATATTCGATCTTATATAATTCACCGCAGGCAGCGCCTATCTCTACAAGGCACGCAGCTTTGAAATGAAAGACCAGATAACGGCATGGCCCCTAACCTAACGCAAGACCCTCATGGTATCGTCGAAAACGAACGTGAGAAAGTTCTAGAAGTTGCAATTGGCCGAGAAGTCCGCGCCTATCGTCGCCAGCAGCAAATCACGGTTGCCGACCTTTCTGCTCTTACGGGTATCTCGATTGGCATGCTGTCAAAGATCGAGAATGGCAATACATCACCGTCTCTGACCACGCTACAAAGCCTCGCGAATGCGCTGAGCGTCCCCCTCACCAGTTTTTTCAGCAGGTTTGAGGAACAACGACAGGCCGTTCACACGCGCGCTGGTGAAGGTGTGGAAATTGACCGTGCAGGCACCCGCGCCAACCATCAATACAATCTGTTAGGCCATATCGGGTCAAACGCATCTGGTGTGATTGTCGAACCCTATCTGATTACCCTTACAGATAAATCCGATATTTTCCCCACCTTCCAGCATGCAGGGATCGAAACAATCTATATGCTGGAAGGCGAAGTTGATTACCGCCACGGCGATAAAGTTTACCCGCTAAAACAGGGTGATACCTTCTATTTTGATGCGGATGCGCCGCATGGGCCAGAAAAGCTGGTCAAACTGCCCGCGCGGTATCTCTCTATCATTAGCTATCCGCAAAAAGCGTAACTTACCCCTCTTAGTCTTAGCGGCGCGTTGCGGTCTAGCACTGGCCAAATCCCGCAGGCGGTTGCGCATAACACGGCGCCAGCGCTGAACAGGCGTGCCCTTTGGTATTTGCTCCCGCCCCTTGCTCCAAACGCCGCCAAACTGCGCCGTGTTGTGAAAAATTATTTCACGCTTATGAAAAAAAGTTTCCCAGACATTGAGCGGCCCCTTGTTTGGTGTTAGCTTTTGAGTCGAATATTTTTGAACTCTGTGGGAGGACCACGGCCATGTGCGGCATCGTAGGACTTTTTCTAAAAGACAAATCTTTGGAGCCGGAACTCGGCAACATGTTAACGGACATGTTGGTCACGATGACCGACCGTGGCCCCGATAGCGCGGGCATTGCCATTTATGGTTCAGAAACAAAGAGTAATGCAAAGCTGACCGTGCAGTCTGACAACCCCGATCAAGACTTTGACAAGCTCGAAAACGAGCTGCGCAAGCTGGTCAAAGGCAAGGTATCGATGCGGGTGAAAGACACCCATGCCGTTCTGGAAATGCAGGCCGACCAGCTTGCCCAAGCGCGCGCCGCGCTGAAAGAAATCCGCCCCTCGGTACGCGTGATGAGCCGCGGCGAGACCTTGGAAATCTACAAGGAGGTCGGTCTGCCCAAAAATGTAGCAGAACGCTTTGATGTACGATCCATGGGCGGCACACACGGGATCGGGCACACCCGAATGGCCACCGAATCTGCGGTAACGACCATGGGCGCGCACCCGTTCAACACAGGGTCTGATCAGTGTCTGGTGCACAACGGATCGCTTTCAAACCATAACTCCCTGCGCCGCACATTGCGCCGCGAAGGCATGCATATCGAAACGGAAAACGACACCGAAGTCGGTGCCGCCTATCTCACGTGGCAGATGCAGAACGGGGCGACTTTGGGTGAAGCTCTGGAAAGCTCGCTGGATGATCTGGACGGGTTCTTTACCTTCCTTGTGGGCACCAAAGACGGGTTCGGCGTTGTCCGCGATCCGATCGCCTGCAAGCCCGCTGTGATGGCCGAGACCGATCAATACGTCGCCTTTGGTTCTGAATACCGCGCGCTGGTGAACCTACCCGGGATCGAGGATGCCCGCGTTTGGGAGCCCGAACCCGCAACCGTTTATTTCTGGTCCCACAACGGGGCGCCCACTGCTCAAGAGAAAGCAGCCTAATGCAAACATTCGATTTAGAAGCGGAAGGGCTGCGCGCCCTGAATGCCACTCTCCATGCTCAGAACGAGGTCACCAACCAAACGGTTTGGGAGGTTGTGAACCCAAAAGGTGCCCATGCGATTGCCTGTGGTCTGGACGCCCCGATTGAGGTGAACGTCAAAGGCTCCACTGGGTATTATTGTGGCGGCATGAACCAGCAGGCCACGATCCATGTGCATGGCTCGGCCGGTCCGGGGACTGGTGAAAACATGATGTCCGGCAAGATCGTGATCGAAGGAGACGCCAGCCAATATCTGGGTGCCACGGCCCATGGCGGTTTGATCGTGGTGAAAGGCAACGCCTCTTCGCGCTGCGGCATTTCGATGAAGGGCGTGAACATCGTCGTTCAGGGCAACATCGGCCATATGGCCGCGTTTATGGGCCAGTCCGGTAACCTTGTCGTCTGCGGTGATGCAGGCGATGCCTTGGGCGATAGCTGCTACGAGGCCCGTTTCTTTGTGCGCGGAACCGTCAAAAGCCTAGGGGCGGATTGCGAGAAAAAGGAAATGCGCCCCGAGCATCTGGAGATCCTAAAAGGTCTGCTGGACGAGGCTGGCATTGACGCTGATCCGTCCGAGTTCACCCGCTATGGCTCGGCCCGTACTCTTTATAATTTCGACGTTGATAACGCTGGCGCGTATTAAGGGATATTCAAAATGACAGATTCAAACATCCCGCACACCACGCCGCGCCAATCCGCGACGTTCAGCCAAGACGTTAACAGCGACATTCGTCGCGCGGCCGCTACAGGCATTTATGACATCCGCGGTGGTGGCGCAAAACGCAAGGTGCCGTCCTTTGACGACCTGCTGTTTATGGGTGCGTCCATCTCGCGTTACCCTCTCGAAGGGTACCGCGAGAAATGCGAAACCAACGTGACGATTGGCGGCCTGAACGCCTCTAACCCGATCGAGCTTGATATCCCGATCACCATCGCTGGCATGTCCTTTGGCGCGTTGTCTGGCCCCGCCAAAGAGGCCTTGGGACGTGGGGCCTCTGCTGCGGGTACTTCGACCACCACAGGTGACGGCGGCATGACGCCCGAAGAGCGCGGCCATTCAGACAAGCTGGTCTATCAATACCTGCCCTCCCGTTATGGCATGAACCCAGATGATCTGCGCAAGGCCGACGCGATTGAAATCGTGGTTGGCCAAGGCGCCAAGCCCGGTGGCGGCGGCATGTTGCTGGGGCAAAAGATCAGCGACCGCGTGGCCCATATGCGCAACCTGCCCATGGGCATCGATCAACGCTCGGCCTGTCGTCACCCTGATTGGACTGGTCCTGATGATCTGGAAATCAAAATCCTAGAGCTGCGTGAAATCACAGGCTGGAAGGTTCCGATCTATGTAAAAGTAGCTGGTGCGCGTCCGTATTTTGACACGACTTTAGCGGTCAAAGCGGGCGCTGACGCGATTGTTCTGGATGGGATGCAAGGCGGCACAGCCGCAACGCAGGATGTGTTTATCGAACACGTGGGCCAGCCGACGCTGGCCATCATCCGCCCCGCGGTTCAGGCGCTGCAAGATTTAGGGATGCACCGCAAGGTTCAGCTGATCCTTTCAGGCGGCATTCGCTCTGGCGCTGATGTGGCCAAGGCGATGGCGCTGGGGGCTGATGCTGTTGCCATCGGCACGGCTGCCCTGATCGCGCTTGGCGATAACGACCCGAAATACGAGGCGGAGTATAACGCGCTTGGCACAACTGCTGGCGCTTATGACGATTGGCACGAAGGGCGCGACCCCGCAGGGATCACCACCCAAGACCCCGAATTGATGAGCCGCTTTGACCCGATTGAGGGCGGCCGCCGTCTGCGCAATTACCTCAAGGTGATGACGCTAGAGGCGCAAACCATCGCAAGGGCCTGCGGTAAAAACCATCTGCACAACCTTGAGCCAGAGGACCTTGTCGCGCTCACGATGGAAGCCGCTGCAATGGCCCGCATCCCTCTTGCTGGTACCGATTGGTACCCAGGCAAACCCGGCACCGGATATTGAAAAACGAAAGAATGCGCGGGGCTAATGGGTCCGCGCATTTTTTCATCGCGAAATTAATGACGTCAAACAGACGCTACGAACAGGGAAAAACGCATGACCACCGACCTCGCTAAATTTGCCGCTGAATACGGCGTTAAGTACTTTATGATCTCTTTCACTGATCTGTTTGGCGGCCAACGTGCCAAACTGGTTCCGGCCCGCGCCATTGCGGATATGCAAGAAGACGGCGCAGGCTTTGCTGGCTTTGCTACGTGGCTCGACCTCACCCCAGCCCACCCTGATATGTTGGCCGTGCCAGACCCCGAGGCGGCAATCATCCTGCCGTGGAACAAAGAAATCGCATGGGTGCCTGCCAATTGTGTGATGGAGGGCAAGGACGTCGCCCAAGCGCCTAGAAATGTGCTGCGCAAACTGATCGCAGAAGCCGCCGAAGAAGGCATGCACGTTAAGACGGGCATCGAAGCCGAGTTCTTTTTGCTGACACCAGAAGGTGATCAGATCAGCGATCCTTTTGATACAGCGGCCAAGCCCTGCTATGACCAACAGGCCTTCATGCGCCGCCTTGATGTGATCCGCGAGATCTCGGACTACATGCTGGAACTGGGTTGGGGCGCTTACCAGAATGACCACGAAGACGCCAATGGCCAGTGGGAAATGAACTGGGATTTTGACGACGCGCTTGCCACTGCGGACAAGCACAGCTTTTTCAAATTTATGGCGAAATGCGTGGCCGAAAAACACGGTTATCGCGCAACCTTTATGCCCAAACCTATCGAAGGTCTGACAGGCAATGGTTGCCATGCGCATATCTCGGTTTGGGACGCGCCCGGTGCGGCGGCGAAAACCAATGTGTTTGCAGGCGAAGGATCGGGCCAAACTGGCGAGGTCGGCCTATCCGAGCGCGGCAAACATTTCTTGGGCGGGATTATGAAGCACGCCTCGGCGCTTGCGGCGATCACCAACCCAACCGTGAACAGCTACAAACGCATCAACGCGCCGCGCACCATGTCTGGTGCAACTTGGGCGCCAAACACGGTCACTTGGACAGGCAACAACCGCACGCATATGGTGCGTGTCCCCGGCCCCGGTCGGTTTGAGCTGCGCCTGCCCGACGGCGCCGTGAACCCCTATCTGTTGCAGGCCGTCATCATCGCCGCTGGCCTATCCGGTATCCGTTCCAAAGCTGACCCCGGAAAACGCCACGACATTGATATGTACGCCGAGGGACACACAATTACCGATGCGCCAAAGCTGCCATTGAACATGCTGGACGCCCTGCGCGCCTATGATGCTGACACAGGCCTAAAGGCCGCAATGGGCGAAGAATTCTCAAGCGCGTATTTGAAAAAGAAAATGGAAGAGTGGAACGATTTCACCTCCTATTTCAGCCGCTGGGAAAAAGAAAACACGCTGGACATCTAATGCGGACGACCCTGCCAATTTGGTGGGGTCGTGATCGTTTCCTTGGCATAGCGGATTGAAAAGCGCCTAAATATCGAAAAAGACCGTCTCTAAGGGGCCCTGAAGGTGGATATCAAACCGATACACCCCTTCCCCTTCGGGTTTCGCCAATAGCGTTGGAATACGGTTTTGATGTTCGATCCGCGTCAGGATCGGATCAATGGCGTTTGCCTCGGCCTCATCTTCAAAATAGATCCGCGTGTGCAGGCCGATGTTGATGCCCCGCGCCACAATCCAAGCGGTGATATGGGGCGCTTGTGGGCGCCCATCGGGAAAGGGAACAGACCCTGGTTTGATCGTTTCAAACGTGAACTCGCCCGTGTTCATGTCCCCCGCCGAGCGGCCCCAGCCCGTGAAATTCGGGTCAGCATCCCCACGGGTTTCATTGGCAGAGGCGAACAACCCGTTGCTATCAGCCTGCCAGATTTCGATCATCGCATCGCGCAGCGGCATGCCCATCCCGTCATAGACTGTCCCTTTGACGGTAATTTCAGTGCCTTTCACAGGCCCTGTTTTCATCGTCGCGCCAAGGTCTCCGCCATAGGCCTCAATCCCCGTAAAGTTAGGCGTGCAACCGATATGCACATAGGGGCCCGCCGTTTGGCTGGGGCTTTCTTTGAGGTATTCGAGTTTCTGAACCATGCTTCAAAGCCCCTCTTTGCGGTTTTCAAAATAGGTCTGGCGCTGGCCGCGCAACACAATGTCGAATTTATACGCGCGGCTATCCATCGGCACCGTGCGGTGCATATCAAGCGGCGCGGTCAGCGCATCAACCGCCTCTTGGCTTTTGAGCACACCAACAATCGGGCACAGCTTGATATGAGGGTCGCCCTCAAAATACATCTGCGTAATCAGACGCTGGGCAAACCCGTGGCCAAAGACGCTAAAATGGATATGCGCGGGGCGCCAATCGTTCATGCCATTGGGCCACGGATAAGGACCGGGTTGAATGGTGCGAAACTCATACGATCCATCCTCAGCCGTGATCGTCCGACCACAACCGCCAAAGTTAGGGTCTAATGCGGCCTGATAGCTTTCCTTTTTGTGGCGATACCGCCCTCCCGCATTGGCCTGCCAAACCTCCAGCAGTGCACCCGGCACGCCACGGCCCATTTCATCCAACACACGACCATGCACAATGATGCGCGGCCCGATCGCGCTTTCACCTGGCTGTGCGTGGTTCAGGATCAGATCGTTATCTAACTCGCCAATCAGGTTGTGACCAAAAACGGGCGATGTCTCTTCGCTCAGCGTTGTTGGGAAAGACAACAGCGCCGCCTGCGGGCTGCGCTTTAGGCTGGTCTTATAGGGAGGGGTCAAGGCATCGGGCTGCCAATCGCGATCACGCGGAACAAAGCCCCCTGTCTGTTTGATCAGGCTCATATCTCTACCCCAAATTCCTTGAATGTCTCTTTGGCCAGTTTGATAGCATGGTTTGCCTTTGGCACACCCGCATAAACGGCAACATGCATGAAGGCCTGCAAAATCTCATCCGGTTCCGCACCCGTGTTGCGACTGGCGCGAATATGCATCGGGATCTCGTCAAAATTACCCATCGCCGCCAGCAAGGCCAAAGTCAGCAAAGAACGATCCCGCCGCGAGATTGTATCATCGGCCCAAAGTGTTCCCCACGCGCCTTCGGTGATCATCGTCTGGAACGGCGCATCAAAATCCGTCTTGGCCGCCTCTGCGCGGTCAACATGGGCATCCCCCAAAACCTCGCGGCGAATGGCCATTCCTTTTGTCAGTCGATCAGACATCTACAGTCTCCTCTTGAGGGCTGGCCCCTCGTATTTTTAGTAAGGCAGGCCTACGTAATTTTCGGCCATCGCCTGTTGGGCCGCTTTGTTTGTGCGAAGAAATTCCAAATCCGCCGTTTGCATTTTCAGGTCAAATTCAGACTGATCGGGATAGCGATGCATCATCGACGAAAACCACCACGAGAACCTCTCAGCTTTCCACACCCGCTTTAATGCCTTTTCCGAATAGCTGTTGATGCCCTCTTCCGAGCCATTTTCGTAAAAATCCCGCAAGCCATTGTACAAATAGTGCACATCCGACGCGGCGGTGTTCAGCCCCTTGGCCCCTGTTGGCGGCACGATGTGGGCCGCGTCTCCGCATAGGAACAACCGCCCCCAGCGCATGGGTTCGGTCACGAACGACCGCAACGGCGCGATGGATTTTTCGATAGAGGGGCCAGTGACCAATTTGTCTGCCTGCTCTTTTGGGATACGGCGTTTTAGCTCAGCCCAAAAGGCATCATCCGTCCAATCCTCTGGATGATCGCTAAGCGAACACTGGATGTAATAGCGGCTAAGGTTTTCATTACGCATCGAACAAAGAGCAAAGCCACGTTCAGAGGTCGCATAGATCAGTTCGTGGTTTACCGGTGGCGTTTCACTAAGGATGCCCAGCCAGCCAAACGGATAGATCTTTTCATACTCGCGGCGCACATCCAGCGGGATCGCCTGTCGGCTCACCCCGTGAAACCCGTCACATCCCGCGACAAAGTCACAATCCAAACGCCGCGCGTCGCCGTCTACTGTATAGGTCAGATAGGGCGCGGCGGTATCAGCATCGTGGATTTTCACCTGATCCACATTAAACTCTATCTTGCCGCCTGCTTTTTCGCGGGCTTCATAGAGGTCGCGGGTCACTTCGGTTTGGCCGTAAACCATCACGGGCGTTCCCGTGAGGGCCGCAAAATCAACACGGAACATTTCATCACCGTAAGAGATCAGCGTCCCGTCATGGGGAAAGCCCTCGGCGTGCATCCGATCAGCACAGCCTGCTTCCTCCATCAACTTCACAAAACCCTGTTCCAGCACCCCCGCCCTGATACGCCCAAGGACATACTCCTTTGTTTTGCGTTCCAGCACGACGCTGTCGATGCCGCGCGTATGCAAAAGCTGGGAAAGCAACAGGCCTGATGGTCCGCCACCAATGATGGCCACTTTGGTTTTCATTTTTGCGCCCCCACGTTGTTTGCATCAGCTTAATGTGCTAAAACTTGCGGGGAAAATGAATTTTTGCGCCTGTTAGTTGCCAATATGGAAATCAACCGCCTTCGCCATATCAAAATGCGCCACCTGTCGGCCTTTGTCGAAACCGTGCGCTGCGGCAGCCTCAAGGCGGCATCGGAAAACATAAACCTAACCCAGCCCGCCATATCCAAAACGCTCAAAGACCTTGAAACCATTCTGGGTCTCACCCTGATGACCCGCGATCGTGGCGGCATTACCCTAACCCGAGAAGGGGCCGTGTTTCGCCAATTTGCCGAACAGAGCCTCGCCGCGCTCAGCCATGGATTGGCCAGCCTTGATGCGCTTTCTTCGGGGGCAAGCACACCAATCCGCGTGGGTGCCTTGCCCAGCGTTGCGGCTGATCTGCTTCCCGATGCGGTGAACATATTCTCAAACCTCGTGCCCAGCACGCCGATTGCTATCCAAGACGGCGGCATCGCTGACATGATAGATAGGCTGCGTTCTGGCGATCTGGATCTCGTGGTGGGGCGAATGGGGCATCCTGAAAACATGGCGGGGTTATCTTTTACCCAGCTTTACACCGAACAAGTGATCATCGCAGCTGCCGCAGACCATCCACTGGCCCATTCCGCCACTTTAAAATCCTTGGCGGATTACAAGGTTCTCTATCCCCCAAAAAGCGCGGCAATCCGTCCCTTGGTCGATCGGTACCTGATCGAAAACGGCTTGGGCAATTTCCCGAACAGTTTAGAGACTGTTTCAGGCGCGTTTGGCCGCTCTATGACTTTGGGCGCGGCTCAGGCGGTCTGGTTTATCAGCAAGGGAGTTGTGGCACGCGACATAGACGCAGGACGTATGATCGCCCTGCCCTTTGATACCAGCTCCATGGCGGGGCCAATCGGGATTATGGCCAGAGCAGAAGAAGACCCAACCCCAACCATGCGCCTATTTCGGCAGGCGCTATTGGATGCCGCCACCAGCCGCTAAAACGCGGCTGGCAGGGGTTAGAATTTCGCGATGAAGTTCACGAACACACCTTCGTCGTCATAGGTAAGATCGGTCAGATCATCCGAGAAACGGCCCGTGTTATAACCGATGCCCAGTTTCACGTTATTGCCGATATGACGATAAGCTGCGCCGAGAACGCCGAACTCTGACAGGCCAGCGTCAGAGGCTTCCAGATAACGCCCTTCCAGCAGCAAATCCCATTTATGGGTGAGGTGATAGCGCGCATTAATGACCGCTAGGTAAGCGTCATTATCAGCCAGTTCGATTGTATCATCAGGCGAAGACTGCCCCCAACGGCCGCCCAGCTTTGCCCCCAATGTCCATTGCGGGTTCAGGTCATAATCTGCATCAATCGACAAGACATGGCTGGTCTGGCGTGGTCCGCGATCTGTTGTTCCATCAATCGTCTGGCCAATGGAATCCTTCAGGAAGCGGTATTTGAACAGCAGATTCAGACGGTCATTATCAACAGGGCGATAGGCATAGCCGATCTGCGCATCAACATATTCACCCGATTGGATCGAAACATCATCCGTGTCCGTGTCGGCATAATCAACCGAGAACAAGAAACGCTGGTTTTCGTTAATCTTGTACCGCGCCGAGCCAACAAACAGGAACGCATCGCTATCGCGGTTTGTGCCCGAGGTTTCACCACGGTCGCGGCGGAATTCGGCACGCGCGCGCCATGACAGGCCCGTCTCACCCTCAAACCGCGCGCCAAGCGATAGCGCCTTGCGATCAAAATCACCGTTAAAGGAATCCCGTATCTGGCCGTATTCATAGCTGCCTGACAGGGTCAGCTGCTCGGTCGTGCGGTATTCAACGCCATAGGTGCTGGTCAGCGCTTTGTGGCGGCCAAACATATCATAGGTGTTTTCACCGTATACATCGACATCTTCACTCAGACGGCGGCGGCCCCCTGCAACATATTGCCCACGGTCACGGCCCACCAGATCGGTGCCCGAAAACTCGCGCCCTGGATCAAGGCGATAGCCAAAGTAGATATTGTCGGTCTCATTACGTTGATAGGTCAGCAACGCCGTCCCCGCCGCGCCAAGGGAGCCATCAGAGAGTTCACCGTCAAACACCCACTTTTCGGCAAAGCGGTAGCGCACCCCTGCCCCAACGCGGTTGTTCTTTTCCAACCCGCCAGAGCGTTCAACCGTGCCTTGACCATAAACATACCATGCCAGATCATCGCTTTCGGCAAAGGTCGCACGCACGGCAACATCTGTGCGGCGGCCATTTTCATCTGCATCACCAGACGGCGTGTTCACCTCCAGATGCTCCGCGCCAAATTCCAGCTTTACCCGTTCAGACAGCAGATAAGCCAACTCGGCCCCGCCTTCGCGTTTGATCCGCCCATCCGCATCTTCAAAGCTGTCGAAATACAAACGGTAAGCCAGCCGCTCGGTTGGCTCTACGTCGACAGAAAAGCCCCAAAGCTCTTCGTCGATGCTGGTTTCATAATCCAACGTCGAAAAGCCCGCATCGCGGGATTCATAATAGGCTGAAAATGTCCCTGGCAACCGTAGGCCAAGATCTTCGAAATCTACGCGGCCGGAAACGGCATAGGCCTGCCCTGTGCCGTCAGCGATGCCTGCGGTTGGGTCGCTTTGAACAATCAACCCACCATCAGCGGAAAAGGTCGAACCAAAGCCCGGCCCTTCGGTTTCCGCATATTCCAGTTCCAGATAGCTGCGTTCGCTCAGCTCCCACAACAGGTCAACGGATTGCGCAGTCTGGTCGGCGATGTCGGTTTGTTCAACGATACCCGTATAGCCAAGGCGAAGATTATCGCCCAGCCATGCTTCGGCGCGGCCACCATAGCTGTAGCCGTCCACGTCACCCGCAACGGGTGTGTATTCATAATTGGCCACCAACAGCACGTCATATTCGCCGCCTGCTTGGCTCACGACTGTGCCAGCGTTTGCGGTTCCGGTCAGCGGTTCGGACAGCAGGATGCTGCCCTGAATATAGTTGATGCGATAATCGGTACCCGGCGAAAGCGTGCGGGTTTCAACCACGCGGCCCGTATCACGGTCGCGGATTTCAATGCTCAGCTGCTCGGAATCTACCGCAACATCCTGACGCTGTAGAAAATAGATCGAGCCACCGGTGCCAAGGAATGTATCACGCCCCGGAAGGTTTTCTGGGCTGGCCGCATAGGCCTCTAGAACCACCTTGGACTGACCGCGTGAAGTGGTTTGGTCACTGCGGTAAACACCTTGGGCACCGTATAAGGTGCGCTCATTGCGCAGGTAATATCCACCTCCAACCGACGCTTTGTAATTTCCCCACATGATGTGGCTGCCGTTCTTTTCAGCCCGTAAGAAGAATTTGCCGTCGGTTGGTGCACCCTCTTCATAGGTACTATCATCACCATAGGTCGGATAAGCGTTTTCACGTTGCAAACGCAGGAGCAAATCCTGTGGGTCTTTTTCATCCAGATTGCGGAAGAGATCGGACAGCTCGTCCTCGCCCGTGTCCACAGATCCAGTCAGAACCCAACCATTCTGGGTTTTGCCTTTTGCGTAACCTGCGATGCGGCCATAGGTAAAGTTGCGATCATATTCTTCGCCGTCTTCATCAAACCCGCCTTCAAAGCGGTGGCCATAGGTCAGGTCTACAATCGCCGTATAGAACCATTCGGATTTGGGGATCAGGAAGTCATATTCAGCATAGGTGTTTTCACCTGCGCCGCTCACCTGAACAGCGACAGATTGATTTCCAGCGGGCAGAATGCGTTGCAGGATGAACGTGCCAGAAGGATCGGGGCGCACTGTTTCGCCTAGGGTGTCAACAACTGCCCCCTGACGCACGTCTGTACCGCTCACCGTGACCGCGCCGCCATAGACAGGAATGCGGCGGATGCCACCTGAATCAACACCCAGTTCTGGCGGAGGCACGTCGATGTCCGTCTCCTCACCCAGTTCTGAAATCCGCAGCGGCATGGGGCGGGTTTCGTCATACCGCCCCTTCGCATCATAAACGCGGTAGGTCATCACTAGGTTTTCACCCTCGGGCAGGCGCACACTTGCCGTGCCGTTCGCCTCGATCGGGGCCGAGGCAACAACACGCGGACCGCCACGCGATGCGGTATCAATCACCCGTACTTCCCCGCGCGTGACATAGGCGGGATAGTTCATTTGGCTTTGCACATGCATCAATTCGCCAGCGCGCGGCGTCGTCGCATTGGTGATCAACGCTGTCAGACGGGGCGTGATGTCCAACCCGTCAAAGACAACGCGCAGTTTTGCCCGTTCCAGCACGCGGGCCTCGCGTGCCTTTTTGGTCGAAAGACGTGGATCACCCGACACGGTCTTACCATCAATCGAGATGTTGAACCCCGATCCAACTTGCGCTTGTGCCGCCACCACCAAGGAAAGCAGGGAAACACCTGTGAGGGCAGCGAAACGAGAGAATTTCATCTTGTTAAACATGGTCATACTCACTTCGTTTTCGTCACAATTTTTTCGATGATAAGCTTGTACTTACCTCGGCCACGCCACTGGCGACGGATCAGTTTTTCCATCTCGCGCAGGCGCGCACGCCCTGTTGCTGGGGGCTCTCCCTTTGCCAGAACATAGGTCAGGTGCAGGGTCGATGGCGTCGTTGCGATTTGATCCACCAACCCGTCAACCGCACCAACAAGTGTTGGCTTGGGTGAGGTTCCACCCGATACAAACGCAGTTGCGGTCAGGTCGATATCCACCACATTCCCCTGACGCGCGCCAAAGTTCATCTTGGCGAACTTACCAGCCGTCAGGCGCACAACCCGTGGGTTTTCTGTGGTGACACGATAGCCCGTTGGCAATGTGCGCGTATCCAGCTTGAGCATAAAGTTACTCCCGATATTGCGGGGCAATGCCGCACATGGCAGCGAATAGCGGCCGTGTTCGTCGGTTGTAATCTTGATGCCATCCGGCGTGACAAGGCGCACACCCGGGATGCCCGGCTCGGACTGGTCTTCGCGCTGAGGCACCCGATCCAGTTTGCCGAATTTCCCACCGCCAACATAGCTGTCGTCGATGATCGGTTCGGGCAAGGTACCCGGCCCGTCCTGATAGCCATTGCCGTTGCGGTCGATAAACACGCGGCCAATGACGTCGGAACAGTCGAACACATGCTCTGGATCGATCCGCACAACGGCCTCGGCCACATTCGACAGGGTCCGACCAAAGCGGTCATCCAGATAGGTGCGGTTTGTCCGCTCGCCGAACTCTCCGGTGCGGGCAACACGGGCCGACATGCGCACAACTGTCGTTGCGCCCGCCGCCAGATCATTGCGCCATTCCAGCGTCCGACCAGAGGATACCGGCTCGGACGCGGTGCCATTCACGCTGCCGGAACCGGGTGTGTACAGCAGCCCAGCTGGCAACACATCGATGATGCGCGCATTCGGGATGTCCACTGTCGTGTTGTTGGTAAACGTCAGCGTATAGTTGATCGTTTCACCAAATACCGCCGTGCTCCGGTCGGCTGTTTTGGTTGCAACAACATCGGTCACCCCTTCACAAGCTTGGATCGGCACGTTGTTACCAATCAGCATTGGATCACCCGCAGCAATCGTAAAGCTGGTGTAGAACGGGTTCGCACCAGCGGTCGAGTCCGTCAGAAGCCCCGTTTCACCTGCTGGCAATGCGCCAATCACACCTGGATTATCAGGCAGGAAGCTACCAGCGCGGATCGTGCCACTGCTAAGGCGCGTGGTCGAGGCTTGGGTACCGTCAGGATAGGTCAGGCCCAGCGTATAGGTGCCCTCAGCTGTCACGAAGAACTGATAGTTCCCATCGTTACCATCGCGAACGATTGTGATCGGCCCGTTTGTGCCCACACCCGTCTGGGTAAAGCCGCCGCCAGATACGCTGATCTGACCACCGGTGAGCAACCTGCCATCGTCTTCGCAATAGAAGGTGCCCGTCGGGTCATAGTCGAACTGGTCAGCAATACCGTCGCCATCACGATCACCTGTTGGCGATTCCAGATAATCTGGGATGCCATCGCCATCTTGGTCAGTGGTTTCGACCTCGGCCAAACCGTCCGTTGGCACGGCCAACTGGTCAGAGGTGACAGAGGCAGTGTTCGGCGACCCCGGCTGGCCCGTCGCAGTGCCGTAAACGGCGACCAGCGTGATCACACCCGTTTCACCCGGCGCAAGCGTTGCATCCCCCGCCAACAGCCCGATATCCGAACTGCCGTTATAGGCCGCGTTAGCAGAGCCGTTTTCAAACCCTGTGATGCTTACCTCTGGTGGGTACACCTCGGCCATCAATGTCGCTGGGGCCAAGAAGGCGACCAGATCGTCATTCACCTGAATGCCTGATTGGCTGATGTTACCCGTGTTGGTCACGGTGATCGTAAAGGTCGCCCGCTCAACAGTTGGGAAAACCAGCGTGTTCTGGCCTGCGACCTTGGTGATATCGAAACTTGGAATCGCTTCGACAGCAACAACCGTCGGGTCATCCAAACCTTCACCATCGTCATCCGACACATCCTGCAAGCGCGCACCCGCTGGCGTATTTGCCGTACCGATGATCGAGTTGATCAGACCACCCACATCGATGTCGCTTTGTTCCAGCTCAACGATAGAGGCATAGGTTGCCGTTTCACCTGGCGCCAATGTGCCCTCGCCCGATGGTGGCGTGCCATCCGCGCTAACAAAGCTAACCGTCGGAGTACGCGTATTGTCTCCCTCGATGTCCGTCATCGTATCACTCAGGGCGATATCGCTCAGCGTCACATTACCAGTGTTACGTACGGTGATTTCATATTCGACCGTTTCACCCGCCAAGGCACCAACAACAGGCGCGGTTTTGATGATTTCAAAACCCGGCTCCAAATCGATCATCAAGATCGTAGGATCGTCCTCGACGTTACCATCGTTATCAATACCGTTATCCGACAATCCCGATACCGGCTGCCCCCCAAGGTCGATCCCCGTCACCAACGCGCTATTGGAAAGACCGCCTGCGTCGATGTCTTCTTGGGTCAAGACGTGGGTCACGCTCCAAGTGGCCGTTTGACCAGGGACAAGGACCGCTGGAACCGATGTTTCAAACACTTCGGCAGGAACAGGTGTGCCGTCAACACGTGTCATGCTGTCGCTTGCGGTTAGACCAGACAAATCCTGATTGCCCGTGTTCAACGCAGCGATCTGGAAAGTTACCGTTTCACCAACTTGGTTCGACGCGCTTACGATCGTCTTTTCAACATCAAGGCTTGGCTCGCCTGCCACGATGAATTCGGTTCCGTCATCCGTTGTGTTACCGTCGCTATCGATACCGTTGTCAGACAGGTCTGTAACAGGCCGGTTTTCCGGATCGCGCGCGTCGACCGTGACTTGGTTCACCATGCCGCCAGCATTCAGGTCCGTCTGGCGCAGGGTGCGTGTGGCTGTGTAAATCCACGTCTCATCCACATCCAGATTACCATCGCCATCCGTGTCGCTGCTGGCCTGCAAGGCAAACGGCGCATCAAGCGTTATGGTCGCGCCGTTCAGATCGGTCATCACATCGGTAACGGACACATCACTCAGGCTGACGTTACCCGTATTCTCTACAAACAAGGTATAGTTTACAGGAACGCCCACTACAGAGGCCGCTGGCGATACGATCTTGGTTGCTTCTAGGCTGCCGTTACGCTGTGGACCCGGTGTTGTGACATCGGTTGTGTCAGAGGCACCCAACCCACCCGGAGCATCCGCCGTAACGCTGGCGGTGTTCAGGATCTCGCCCGCGTCAATGTCGGCCTGTGTCACCACATGGATCATCGAACAGCTATTGTTAATCTCGGACGGTGCCAAAGTGGCAATCGTGCAGGAATAATCCACATCCATCACATCGGTAACCGTCAGATTGCTAAGGGTCACATTGCCCGTGTTTTCAACAGCGAACAAATAGGTCAGCGTGCTACCAACTTCGCCAAATGGCGTAGGTGTCGCCGTTTTGGTCAGCTGCACAGCAGGCGCTGGCGCGGGCATATCGACAACCAGAGTTTCTTCAGCGCCGACACCACCGCCCTGCGGGGTTACACCACTTGCTGTCGCCGTATTGCTCAGGCTGCCCGCATCAACATCCGCTTGGGTCACCAGATAGGTACCCGAACAGACCAGCTCTTCGCCACGCAACAAGACGTCTTGGGCGCAGGTAAAGTTGCTGAGCATCGGATCCCTAACGATGACATTGCGCAGCGTTTGGTTCCCGCTATTCAGAGCCGTCAAAGTATAGGTCAAGGTCTGGCCCGCTGCGGTAACTGGCAATGTCGCCGCTGTTTTCGCCAAGGAAAGCGCAGGCGCGATATTGGCAACAACCGTCACGCTAGCCGGCGGCGACGTGACCTGAGTATCATCTAGACCAAACAGCGTTTGTGCATAGGCTTCGTTCAGGACTGAACCGCGATCCAAATCTTCTTGGGTGATCGAATAGGCCCCACCACACGTGACCGTTTCCCCCGCCGTCAGGTCGGGATCATTCGCTGTCGGGGTAAAGCAAACCAATTCACCGAACAAAGTATCCGTCACCGTCACTTCGGAGGCAAAGGCACGGGTACCCGAGTTTGTTACGTCAAACGTATAGTTCAGAACGTCGCCAACTTCAGAGAATGTCGCGCCATCCTCTGCTGTTTTCACGATGCTCAGCGCAGGAACACCCTGTTCAGGGATCGTTTCCGATGTCAGCGGTGATGTGATCGTACCGTCCGATGCGCTGGCCAAATTGGTCACGCTGCCCAGATCAACATCCGTTGCAGTCACCGTGTAAACCGCCTCACAGGTGTAGGTTGCATTTGGCGCCAAACCACCCGCAGGGAAGGCTTCGCATGTGAATGCATCGGCAGGGATAAGGTTATCCGTTACCGTAATCGGCTGTGTAATCGTCTGGTTACCAACGTTTGTCGTGACATAGTTATATGTAACCACCGCACCGGTAACAAAGTCTTGGGCCGCGACAGTTTCAGCTACTTTATCCAACGCCAACGCAGGATTCTGCTGGGCAAGGATCGTCGCAGTCGCAGGGTCTGACGTCGTACCGTCCGAGCTGGCGGTTGCTGCGTTTTCAATGCTACCCGCATCGATATCTTCCTGCGTTACCGCATAAGTACCGCTACAGCTGAGGCTTTCCATTGGAAGCAAACCACCCGCCGGAACCTCGGCACAGGTGATTTCGCCACCCGCATCTGTAATCAAAGGATCGGCGATGGTGACAGGCCCCGCCATTGACACGTTACCGCTGTTGGTGACGTCAAACACATAGGTCAGAACCTGACCGACCGTATCAAAGGTCACAGGCGTATCGTCAGACAGGCTCTTGACCAAAGTCAGCGCAGGAGAGGCCGGAATATCCAGAACAGTAGGATCGTTGACGGTGTTGCCATCCGCATCATCTGCGTTATCCGTAACATCGCTCAGCGGTGACCCTACCGGAGGTGTACCGACAACACGCGCCGTGTTTTCAATGCCGCCCGCGTCGATGTCTTCCTGTACCAGCGTGTAGAACGCGCGGTATGTCGCGGTTTCATTTGGTTCCAGCGTTCCAACAGAAGACCCAGCAGAAGCCCCCACAAAGACAGGTTGTGTTGTCAGCGCCAGCACGGTGCCATCCGCGCGCGTCAGCGTATCGCTGCCCACACCAACATCAGACAATGTAACGTTACCCGTATTGCGGATTACGATTTCAAACCCGATGGAACTACCCACAACAGGTTCACCAGATGCGATCGTCTTTTCGCCCTCGATACCGGGGTTGCTTTGGATCGGCGTGGTGGTTGGATCATCCGAGCCATTGCTCTCGATACCGTCATCCGAAGCATCCAAAACCAGCGCATTGTCGGGCGCAATGCCGCGCGCGGTTACTTGGTTGCTGATGCCGCCAGCATTGATGTCCTCCTGCGCCAGCGCATACTGAACCGCATAGGTCCATGTTTCGCCTACTTCCATCTCGCCAATTACGCCAGCATCACCAGATTGATACGTCGGCAGTGGCGTCGGCGTCACAACAGTTCCGTCCAAACGGCGCAGCGTGTCGATCAATGAAATGCTGCGCAATGTCTGGTTACCAGAGTTGGTGACCGTGATGGTGTAATCCAGAATGTCACCCGCCACAGGCGACACAGACAGGGCGCTATCATCCACCAGCTTCACGGCTGTGATTTGCGGAGCGTTCTCTTCCGGTGTTACATCCAGCGTATCGGTAAAGGTTGGCGTGCTGCCATCTGGGCTGGATGCCGTAACCGTAGCCGCGTTGCTCAGAACAACCTGACCGTCCACATCTGCCTGTGTCACGGTATAGGTCGCGCTAAAGCTTACAACATCAGACGGGGCAAGAGTGCTCCAGCTGCCGTCATCTGCCACGGCATCCGTGCTATCGCCTGCATCATTCGCGTCCGTGACAAGGGTATCACCCGCAACAGGCAACGCAGATGTGCCGGAGGCCGAGGTATGCGTATCGCTCACCGATGCATTTTCTAGCGTCACGTTACCCGTGTTCGTGACTGTATAGGTATAAGTGATGACCTCACCCACGGCCACATCAGCCGCAACATCAGATGTCTTAACCAGCGTAATCTGCGGGTTCGCAATCGCAGGGATTGTCACGCTGTCGGTTTCATCCGAAGGCGTCGATGGCAATGGCACTTCATCCGAGAAGGCGCGCGCGATGTTGGTGATGCTACCCGCATTCATGTCTGCCAGTGTCACCGTATAAGGTGCCTCACATGTCAGCGTGTCACCTGGTGCCATTCCCGTTGCAGGGATCGGCGCACAGTTTACGTTGGCAATACGGTCATCCGTCACCTGAGGCTGGGCCGTCAGGGTGATGTTGCCGCTGTTTGTCACCAGATAGGTATAGGTGATGATATCACCCGCCGCTGTAACCTGCTCTAGGTCCGCGGATTTTTCGATGTTGAATGTTGGCGCATGGTCTGGACCCCGCACAAACAGATCACCCGTTCCCGTGACCGGAGCCTCATCAGGCGTAGCCGCAACCGCCGTGCCATTCGCAACGTTCAGGAAACCCCCAAAGGCAGAGGCGCCACCGTTGATCGCATCGACGTCTTCTTGCGTTGTCACATAAGACACCACACAGCTGCCGTTTTCTTCTGTCGGCGCTAGCGTGCCAATATCGCAGCTGGCTGGCGTTGTGATGCGTTCATCCGACAAGGAAACCGAATTCAGCGTTACGTTACCTGTATTGCGCGCGGTCAGGCGGAACTGGATCGTCTGGCCCGCTTGGGTAAACGCGGCCACACCTTCGGCTGGTGCGGGAACAAGCGTTTTAACAACCTCCAACAAGGGGGCGGGTTCATCCAAGATCGCAGGAACAGTTGCTGTACCTTCAACGGTTTCGCCCTGCGGCGACTGGCCCGTCACATTGGCCACGTTCACAAGGCTCTGCGCGTTCAGATCATCTAGGGTAACTGTGTAGGGGCCTTCACAGATCAACATCTGATCTGGCGCAAGGGTCACATTCGCCGGCGCGGTTGCGCCATCGACTGTACAACTAAGCACCGGAACCATCGGATCGGAAATCGTCACACCGCTAAGGGTTTGGTTACCACTATTTGTCGCAGTCATGCGGTAGGTCACCACATCACCAACCCCAACCGGACCCGTTGGCGCAGCGATGACCTTGGCCAAGTCCAAAGCAGGCATCGCATCAGCGTCCACAGTTTTCAAAACAGCAGGAGACAGGATCGGCAGTTCGTTAGCCGTACCTGGGGCAAATGTGGTTTGTGCAATCGCTTCGTTCGTCACAAAGCCCGCATCCAGATCGTCCTGAGTGATGAGATAGATAACTTCACAAGTAGCAACAGCACCAACGCTAAACACCCCGTCAACGGATGCATCGTGGCACACAATCGGGTCATCAATATGGTCATCAACAACCAGAATATCTTCGGTTAAACCCGTCGAAGAGTTATTCGTCACCGTATAGGTATAGCTGATCGGATCATTCACAGCCGCAAAGGTGATATCGCTAGGAACGCTTTCTTTTGTGATGCTTAGCGTTGGCTGCGCATCAACAGGATAGATCGCGCTATCGCTCGGCGAGGTAACTGGCTCCCCGTCAAACGTGCCTGTAGCCGAAGCCGTGTTATTCGTCGCGCCAAGCAGCAGGTCAGCCGCAACCAGCGTGTAGCTGCCAGTACAGGTCACTTGGCCCTGCGGGGCCAGTTCACCATTCGGCAATGCAGGACAGGTCGCATTCGCGGCCAATGTGTCATTGATCGTGATAGGCCCGTCGATCGTCACGTTGCCTGTATTCACCACCACGAATTCATAGGCCAGAACCGTACCGACATCGAACAGATCAGGCGTTGCGCTCACCAGCGTTTTGCTCATCTCCAATGTCTTGGTCTGAATGGCTGGCGCGGTTGCCGTCACTGGGTCAGATTCTACAGACGCACCATCAAAGGTCGTTAAAGAGGTCGCGATGTTCACCACTTCGCCGTTATCAATATCGTCCTGTTCTGCGGTCCAAACCTGCGTACAACTCACTGTTGCGCCAGGGGCCAGAGAACCGTTTGCACAGGTCAGATTGTTCCCGATCTGATCATCATTAATCCTAAACGGACCCGCAAGCGTGACGTTACCATCATTGGTCACAGTAAACGCATAGGTGATCTGATCACCCACTTGCGCAAAACTACCCGCCGAGGATGGATCAATCGCCTTGGTTGTTACCAGCGCTGGCTCTTGCGTTGCCGCTGTGGTGACTTCGGATGGGTCCGAAGTGACAGCTGCGGATGTCGGATCACCCGGATTTACAGGGATCAGCGGCTGCGTCACACTTGCCGTTGCCGTATTGGTCAGCTCGCCCGCATCCAGATCGCCCTGCTCAACCCGATAGGTACCGGTACAAATCCGGCTCGCATTCGGCGCAAGATCACCCGCAGGGCAGCTCACACCGCCCAATTGCTGTGCGTCGATGATCGGGTCACTGATGGTGATCGGCGCCGTTAGGGTGATGTTCCCTGTGTTGGTCACCACAAATTCAAACGGGATCAATTGACCAACCGTGTCGAAAGGTACAGGCGCATTTGCGGCCAGACGTTTCTCCATCTCGATGGTCGGCGCACCCTGAAGGTTCACCGCAACCGGATCGTCTTCGGTATTACCATCTGTGTCGTTACCATTGTCGGAACGGTCATCAACATCGCTACCATCTGGCGCAGTTGTTTCTACCAGCGCCGTGTTTTCAACACCGCCAGCGTCGATATCTTCTTGGGTCAGCGCATGTGTGGCCGTATAGGTCCAGACTTCGCCGACTTCCATCTCGCCAGAAACGCCATTGTCGCCACCTGTCAGTGATGGGGTAAGCGACAATGCAGTTCCGTCACGGCGGGTGAAATCATCCGTCAGGACAACATTGGACAGGGTTACGTTGCCCGTGTTGCTGGCCGTAATGGTAAAGGTGATCTGATCCCCAACCTGAACAGGAGATTGCAGCCCCGTCACATCAGCAAGCTTTTCAACATTCAAAGAGGGCGCCGACGGGATTGTCGTCACCGTCGGGTCTTCATTCCCCGCACCTGCCGTATCATCATCAGAGGCATCCGAAACGGTTCCGCCATCCGGTGTGTCACCTGTCGCCAATGCCTCATTACTAATCACGCCTGCGTCAATGTCATCTTGGGTCAGCGCATATGGCGCGGTAAACACCATAGGCGTTGTGCCAACTGGCAGATCCAGCGCCGCACCACCGCCAAGCGCTGCGCCACCTGATTGCAAGGCAGGGACCGGCGCCGTGCCCGTTCCGGTAAAGGTGGTCTCGGTCAACACAGGATCAAGGACGGTAACGTTGCCATCATTCGTCAGCGTGTAGGTATAGGTAATCACATCCCCAACCGTGGCAATGCCGTCACTGCCCAAATCCAACGCCGAGGTCTTTACCAGTCCAATGACGGGCACATTTGGCAGATCCGTTACGGTTGGGTCACTGTCCGCAGGGTTGTCTCTGCTATCATCAGAAACATCGCTAACGGTTTCATTCTCAGGGTCTGTCGCGCTGCCCACGGCCACGTTAGAGACACCGCCCGCGTCAATCGCCTGTTGCGTCAACGCGAATTGCGCCAGATAGAACCACGTCTCGCCCACGTCCAACTCGCCATCGCCATTGGTGTCGCCGCTGTCAAAGGTCGGCCCGCTGGTCATGGTCAAGGCCACCGCATTTGCATCGACCAAGGTGTCAGCAACCGTCGGAGAAGTCAGGGTCACGTTACCAGTGTTTTCCAACGTGATCGTGTAATGGATCACATCACCAACCTGCACAGGTGTGCTCAGTTGCGGGCTGGCCGTTTTTACCGTCTGCAATGACGGCTCGCGGGTGATCGGTGTTTGGGTTGGATCATTGCCGTTCAGATCAGAGGCATCAGACAAATCTTCTATCGCGTTGCCATCAGGATCATTCGCGCTGGCCGTTGCTTGGTTTTCAACGTTGCCCGCATCGATGTCTTCTTGGGTCAGCGTATAGGTCGCCGTAAAGACAACCGTGCCACTGCCAACGGGCAGATCAAAGATCGCAGCATCGCCGCCAATCGCTTGGCCACCGCTTGAATAGGCAGGGGTCGGAGCCGTGCCCGTACCAGCAAAGCCTGTCTCGGTTACCGAAACATCATAGAGCGTCTGGTTGCCTGTGTTGCTCACCGTGTAGGTATAGGTGATCGTATCACCTGCATCCGCACGACCATCTGCGCCCGTGTTCACCACGCCCGTTTTCAGAACATCCAGATCGGGATCCGTGCCGAATTCAGCCATTGTTGGATCATTCGCTGGGTCCGTGTCGGTGTCATCACCGTCAGTAGCACCAGCGTCATCATCCGACACGTCAAACACTTCATTACCGTCTGGGTCTTGGGCCGTTGCTGTAACCGAGTTGCTCAGCCCCCCCGCATCAATCGCCTGTTGGTCCAAAGCAAAGCTGGCCGTGTATTCCCATGTCTCATCAACATCCAACGCGTTGTCGGCATCGGTATCGCTGGTCGCAACCAATGTCGGCGCGCCCGTTAGGGTCAGCGCAACACCATCCGCATCCAGCAACGTATCTGCCAGAACAGGCGCGGTTAGGGTCTGGTTACCCGTATTCTCAACCGTGATGGTAAAGCTAACCACGTCGCCAACCACAGCAGGGTTGTTCAGCGCGCTCACATCCGCGCGTTTTTCCACGATCATCGCGGGGGACATTGTCAAAGGAACGACGGTTGGGTCATTCGCGTTTTCACCGTCTTCATCCGCATCCGTTGCACCCGCGTCATCGTCTGACACGTCGATTACATCGTTACCGTCAGGGTCCGTGGCCGTTGCAGTGACCGTGTTGGAAATACCACCTGCGTCTAGCGCCTGTTGGTCCAGCGAATAGGACGCCAGATAGGTCCATGTTTCACCCACATCAAAGGCACCGTCACCATCATCGTCACCTTCACTAAAGGCGGGCTCGACAGTCAGGACCAAATCCTCGCCATCGGCATCCTGCAAGGTATCGACCAAACTAGGCACGCCAAGGGTCTGGTTCCCTGTGTTGCTCACCTCGATGGTAAAGCTGATCACCTCGCCAGCAACAGGCGGATCGCTAAGGGTGGAAACATCCGCCCGTTTTTCAACGGTCATCTCTGGGGCCGGCGCGATTTCAAACGTGGTTGGATCGTTTGTGTTATCGCCGTCCTCATCCGCGTCCGTTGCACCTGCGTCATCATCCGAAACATCTGTCACGGTATTCCCGTCAGGGTCCGTGGCCGTTACGCTCACCGTGTTGGAAATACCTTCAGCGTCCAGCGCCTGCTGGTCCAGATCAAAGCTGGCAAGGTAAGTCCACGTCTCACCCACATCCAAAGTCGTATCCGCATTGCCATCGCTACTATCAAACGTCGGCCCAGCCGTGAGCGTGAGCGCCCCGCCATCAGCATCGGTCAGCGTATCACTCAGAACTGGCGTGCTCAGGGATTGGTTGCCCGTGTTGGTCACTTCGATCACAAAGTTGACCGTGTCACCCACTGCGGGTGGCGTGGACAAATCGGCCGTGCCGATCCGCTTTTCGACCTGCAATTCACCCGCGCGCGCAAGCGTTGTTACCGTCGGGTCTTGGGCGCCGTCGGCCGTGCTGTCATCATCCGAAACATCGCTGGCCGGAACGCCAGCCGCGCTTGCGCCTGTTGCGGTTGCTTGGTTTTCTACGCTTCCGGCATCTAGGTCATCTTGCGTCAACACATAGGTCGCTGTGAAAGTGATCACACCTGCACCCGTTGGCAAATCCATTACGGCAGCGTCACCACCAAGGTTGCTACCCCCCGTCGCATAAGCAGGAACCGGAGTCGTACCCGCACCCGCAAAACCAGTTTCTGTTACGGCGACATCCAGAACATCCAACAGGCCAGTGTTGGAGATTGTATAGGTGTAGGTGATGGTATCACCTTCGTCTAATACACCGTCGCCACCGTCATTTGTGACCGAGGTTTTCACAACCGCGATCTCGGGCACACCGTTCAAGACGATGTCTGCTGTCTCGGCGTCACCCTCAACCGGTGATCCCTGCGGATCATCTGCTGTCACATCAACTGCGTTGTGAATACCGCCCGCATCAATAGCCGCTTGGGTCAGGTCAAAGCGCGCCTCATAGGTCCACGTCTCACCTACATCCAACAAGTTGTTGTTGTTCACGTCGCCGCTGCCCGTTGCTGGCAACGCAGGCGCAACGGTCAACGCCAAAGGCGTGCCGTCAATATCGGTCAGCGTATCGGTCAAGACCGGAGGATCAAGGCTCTGGTTACCCGTGTTGGCCACCGTAATTGTGAAGGGAACCTGTTGCCCTACCAAAGCTGGCGTTGTGATGTTGCTGGTGTCAGCCGTTTTGGTCACCGCAATTGCAGGCGCTTTTGGCGCCGTTGTCACCGAGGCATTATCCTGCGCGGTCGCCGGATCAGTCCCCGCAGGGCCGTTGCCCGTCACCGAGGCAATGTTTGTCAGCGTTGTCTGCTGGTCGATATCATCTTGGGTAACCGTATAAGTCGCCTCAAAGGTCACAACGTCATCAGGTCCAAGCGTACTCCAGATGCCAGCCGCTGCCGTATCTGTCGAGGTTCCGATTTCGTTTACATCTGTCGTCAACGTATCGTTACCAACGGTCAAAGCCGCTGTGCCGGAAGCCGATGTATGCTGATCACTTAGCGTGACATCTGTCAGCGTCACGTTACCTTCGTTTTTGACGACGTAAGTATACGTAATCACCTCACCAACTGCGACCGCAGCTGCGGGGCTAGGCGTTTTTACAACAGAAATTTCGGGCGTCTGCGTCGCGTCAATGGTCAAGGTTGCCGTGTCATCCGCCGTTGGCGTGACCTGAGAGCTGGTGACCGTCGCAATGTTGGTCACACCCCCATTGTCCAGATCTTCCTGCGTCACATTATAGGTCGCCGTACAGCTATAATCTTCCAAAGGTCCAATCCCGCCAACGGGGAAAGGCGCGCAAGAAAATGTGCCGATCTTATCATCCGTGATCTGGGGAATTTCCGTCAGTGTCACGTTACCAATGTTCGCAACTGTATACGTATAGGTTACGACTTCGTCATAGGTGCTGATGACGGCAACATCAGCCGACTTGGCCAAAACAAAATCCGTCTCCCGCTCAGGGCCCTGAACAAATACATCGTCGCTGCGCTCGATCGGGTCCAGATCGCTGTTCGCCGGTGTCGCTGTGACAGTCGCCGTGTTTACAAATCCACCAACGGTCTGCGTGCCCGATCCTGTTGTGATCTCATTGATCGCATCAAGATCGTCTTGGGTAACTGTATAGACAAATTCACAGGTACTATCCGTATCACCTGGTGCAATTGGCCCAACGGTACAGCTGGTCGGAACCACCAAACGGTCGTCGGTAATGATCGCCGAAGCCAACGTGATGTTGCCCGTGTTCTCGACATCAATAACAAATGTAATCTCCTGACCGACCGCACTGAAATCAGATTCAGGGCCAGCAGGACGAATTGTTGATTTGGTCACAACCATATCAACAACCGGATCTTCGATGATGACCGTGTGATCATCCGTCCCGTCGATTGTTGCACCCTGCGGATCTGTCGAAGTCGCGCTGGCCGTGTTCACCAAAGTTTGCGCATCCACGTCTGTCTGCAAAACAGTATAGGTTCCGGTACAAACCAAAGATTCATCCGGCAGCAAGGTCACATTCGCAGGCGCCACTGCGCCACCCGGATTAACAACGCAGGTCAGGTTTGGGATCAGCGGGTCGGTCAGAACCACACCAAACAATGTCTGGTTACCATCGTTTGTCGCCGTGAGCTGATAGGTCAAAACCTGATCAACAGCTGCGCCATCAGGAATCGCCGTTGTCATCTCTTTCAAGACGTTCAGCGATGGATCTTCGGCAATGGTTACCGTTTCATCCGCATTCGGCGAAACCACCATTGTCGGGGATGGGCTGAGCGGTGCGAAAATGGTTTGGGCGGTTGCGTTATTCGTCACCGATCCCAAATCGATATCTTCTTGCGTCAGCGTATAGGTGAAGTCACAGGTAATGGTGCTGGCTGGCAGCGGGTTCAGCGGATCAGGGCTGCTTGGCAATCCGACACCCGCCGCCTGACAGACAAGCGGACCAGCGATCGTATCATCAACAATTGTGATCTCGCCGTTCAGGCCCACGTTACCGGTGTTCGTCACGGTATAACGGTAGGTCACAACATCCGTTGTGCTGTCATAGGCCGCTGTGCCATCTGCCGGTGTTCCGGAAACAGGCAGCGCCACTTTCTCAAGGCTCAAGGCTGGGCTTGCGTCCACTGGGAAAATCGCATCGTCATTTGGCGACGTAACCGGAGAGCCGTCAAACTGGCCCGTCACCGACACAACGTTGGTTGCCGCGCCAAGGTCCAGATCATTCTGGGTCACATTGTGTTGCGAGGTACAGTTGATCGCCCCATTCGGCGGCAGCTGATAAGTTGTCAAATCCTGATCACAGGTAAAGCCCGCAGGGAACGGCACAAGGCTGTCACTAAAGGTAAACGGCGCACTGATCGTCACGTTACCTTCATTCGTCACAACAACCGAGTATTCCAAAAGCTGGTTCAAGTTGAACGTCGCGCCCGCTGGTCCGGTAAAGGTCTTTTCGATACCCAAAGCGATTGTCTGAACCGCGTTGATTGTCGCGCTATCCGTTGGCGAAGCCACAGGGATTACCGCACCGTCATCATCGGTAAATGTCGTATCGGCATTTGCGATATTCGTGACCGAGCCCTCATCCAGCGCAGTTTGATCCGCAGTATAGGCCTGCTCACAAGTAACAGTACCCCCCGGCGCAATCGGAGGCGTGCCACAGGTCAACGTCCCCGAAATTTTATCATCCGTAATCAGGATCGGTTCCAGCAGGGTGACGTTCCCGCTGTTTGTCACAACATATTCAAAAATCGTCTGGTCGCCGACAGCCGAATAGCTGGCAGGAGACCCCGTCTTAACGCGTTTCACAATGCTCAGGGCTGGCAGCTGGTCTGCTTCGATCAGAACCGTGTCTGGCGCAGATGTCGCGACAACAGATGTCGGGCCGCCCAGAGTTAGCGGGATCACCGATTGCGTGATCGACGCGGTCGCCGTGTTTTCAATGGAACCCGTGTTCAACATATCCAACGTGACGGTGGTCGTCGCGGTACAATCGATGAAATCATCGATGGCCAAACCAGCGGCTGGCAAAGCAGGGCAAGACACCGAAGCGATCTGATCGTCAGCAACAGTAATCGGACCCGTCAGCGTGATGTTACCGCGGTTATAAACGCGGTAGCTATAAGACAGCGTTTGACCAACCGTATCAAACGTCCCGACAAAGCTGGTTGTCTTGTCAATCTCCAACGCTGGAACTTGCGCAGGGCCAACAACCGTAACAGAGGCATCATCGCTAACCGCAGTCCCCAGACCCGCAGAGTCGCCCGTCACACCAACCGTGTTTGTATAGCTGCCCGCATCCACATCCGTTTGGTCAAACGATTTGGTTGCCGTCAGCGCCCCGATACCAGAGGCAACCGAACAAGTCGTCGTCGTGGCACCCGGCAAAAGATCGTCAAGCGGGCAAGTAAATGACAGATCAGGGTCATTCAAAACCAAATTCGTCAGGGTCACGTTACCAGTGTTGGTCACACTAAAGGTATACACCTCGGAATCCGTGGCCGACGTATAGGCCCCGTCAGTGCTGGCCTTGGTTACGGCAATGCTTGGCATTTCGTCAGGGCCTTCAACAACAGCCGTTGAATCCTGATCAGCCGGATCGCCAACCCCCGCAGGAGCGTCAACGGTAATGTCAGCGGTGTTTGTGATCGACCCCGCATCAACGTCATCTTGGGTGGTTGTATATGTCGCGGTACATGTCCGGTCCGTAGCTCCGGGAGCCAAAGTCGGGATGGTACAGCTCACAGGCGCGCCAAAGAACGGATCAGTGATCTGGATATTTGTCAGCGTCACGGTGCCCGTGTTCACAACCGTGAACAAGAAATCAACCGGCACGTTTGCTCCGGTAAATGCTGCCGGAGCGGTCTTTTCAAACGTATAGCTCGCAATACGTGCGGGGCCGTCAACATCGGCGTCACTGGTCACTGTCGGAATTTCAGTCGAGCTGAGCGTGGCCGTGTTCAACACTTCGCCAGCGTCAATATCATCTTGGGTGACAGTATGCTGATAGCTACAGGTGCGATCAATCCCGCCCGGCGCAAGAGATGCAATGGTACAGCTATAAGTCGCATCCAGACTATCGGTCACAGTCAGATTGCTCAGCGTCTGAGTGCCTGTGTTCTCAACTTCGAACACATAGGTGATCTGCTCTCCCACGGCGGCAAAGGTGGTGCGGTCTGGCTGTTTGTCGATTGTTGCGGTCTTTGTGCCCGCGCCAACCGTCAGGGTGGCGGTGCTGGTATCTGTATCGCTTTGCTGGGCGCCCTGTGCGGGTTGCGCGCTAACTGTTGCGGTGTTTGGAATCGTCTCTAGGTCAACGTCATCCTGAGCAACGATATATGTTCCGGTACAGCTATCACTGCCAAGCGGCGCGATATCGGTGAAAGAACAGGAAAGGCCCGGGATCAGCGGATCAGTAACCGTTGCAGTGCGCAGCGTCACATTGCCCGGGTTAGAGACGACAAACGTATAGGTCAGCGTCTGGTTCACCGCGTCAAAGGTCGCTGGCCCCTGTTTGTCCAGCTCGACCATCGGGGTTGCAACAACAGGCACGCTGGCGGTCACCGCATCTGTTGTGATCGTCGTCGTCACACCGTTATTCTCAAACGGGAAGCTGGCGGTCGCGGTGTTATCTACCGATCCCGCGTCCAGTTCGGCCTGCGTGACACCATTACGCGTCCCCGTACAGGTAAAGCTGGCGCCAATGGCCAAAACCGCGGGCTGGTTACATGTCGCCGTACCCGTCAACAGATTATCGCTAATGGTGATCAACTCTTCGGGGTTGCGCAAAACGCGGTCGCCCGTATTGGTGATCGTAAAGGTATAGTCGATGCTATCGGTCAATGCGGTGACCGAAGCTGTCGTCGCGGTTTTGTCCAAAGAAATTTCAGGATTAAAGTTCGGCGCGATTTGCGCGCTCACCTGCGAAGATTCCGTTGTGCCCGCAAATGCAGTGGCCGTGTTTACAACCACACCCGCCGCAATGTCGGTTGGCGTTAAGATATAGTCAGCCGTACAGGTCTGAATCTCTTCGCGGCTCAGCGGTGTTGGGAAACAGGTAAAGCTTCCGATCTTGTCATCCGTAATCGTGATCTCGTCCACGCCAGTTGTACCGCTGGCGATCCGCACATTGCCGGTGTTCTCAACTTGGAACGTATAGGTAACAGTATTCCCAGCCACAAAATCGGCAGCGGAAACCGTTGGCGCGGTTTTTGTCAGCTCGATCGCGGGCGCCTGAATCCCCGGAACCGAAACCGTGTCTGTATTAGAAGTCGTCGTGCCTCCGGCAGGGCCTGCGATGGTCGCGGTTGCCGTTGCTTCGTTTGTTACAACGCCTCTGTTCAGATTGCTTTGCGTGGTGGAATACACGGCTGATTCACATGTCACCGATGCACCCGGCGCAATCACCGTCGCAGAACAGGTCACCGCCACAAGGTCATCCGTTACCGTCGGAGACAGCAATTCCACGTTACCGGTGTTGGTCAGTATATAGTCATACTCTAGCCCGACACCTGTCGCGTCAAACTGACTGGGGGATGCCGCATCAAGTTGCTTGTCCAGAACCAATCCCACGGTCTGCACTGCAGGTACCGTGGCTGTATCTGTATCACTATCAGAAACACCGCCTACGGTAATCGAGGCGGTCGCGGTGTTTTCAAACGCACCGTTGTTAATGTCATCCTGATCCACCGTATAGCTGGCCGTACAGGTCACACTATTCCCCGGTGGCACTGGCCCCGCAGGACAGGTGACCGTGCCCGCGTCAGGATCGGTCACCGCAGGCGCCGCCGGATAAGTGACGTTACCGTTGTTCGTCACCACCAGTTGATAACTCAGAACATCGCCGACAGTATCATAGTCAGCCGTCAAAGCCGTCTTTTCCAGATCAATCGATACATCAATTGTCGGGCCAGGCAGGTCTACCGTATCCGTTTCCGTCAGGCGGCCATCCTGCGGGGTATCCGCCGAAACCGTCAACGTGTTGCTGATTTCATTCGCCGAGTTGGCAGCAAAACTATCTACGTCTGACTGTAAAACAGTATAGCTGCCCGAACACGTATAGCTTTCGGTTGGGGCCAGATCAGGCACGTCACAAACCAGCGAGGGGATCAAACTGTCACTCGTGGTGAAATTGCTCAGCGTCACATCACCGTCGTTGCGGATCAAAAAGCTGTAAGGGATCGTTGTGCCCGCTTCGCCAAAGTTGGAAAGCGTGGTGGTCTTTTCAACGAAAAGTTCAGGATTAGCTGCTGGGCCTGTCACAGTTACAGTGTCAGACAATGTGCCAAGGTTACCAAAGCTGGGAACACCTGTTGCTTGCGCAACGTTCACAACTTCTTGGGCGTCGAAATCTTCCTGCGTGATTTGATAGGTACCTGTACAGGTCGCAAAATCTGCCGTCCCGCCGGGGTTTGTGTCAGAAATCGTCGTCTTGTCACAGGTTACCGAGCTGATCTTGTCATCAACCACGGCCAACTGTTCAATCGGAACGGAACCGATGTTTGTGACAATATATGTATAGGTAACAGTCTCACCAACGGCAGCAAAAGTCGGCGTGCTTGCCGACTTTTCCAGAGTATACCCGGGCGCAACCGTAACAATGTCATTATTAGAAAGAGAATTCCCGCGCGTGAAATCCCAGTAGTTGTCGTTCGGGTCATCATCAAAAACCTGCGTGGTCGTCTGCCCCGTCGTCAAAATATTCGACAGCAACGCAGAGTTCGTCGAGCTGAACCAACCCGTGTTAAAGGTATTATTGCCAAAACCCTGAACCTGACCAAAGCTGGTCGTGCCTGCGTTATTGGTGATGTCCGTTGTAATGTCTGACCAGTTGCCAACATTAAAACCATTCAAACGAAGAGAGATGTCATCTTCGTCAAAACCGTTTACCTGCGTATCCCCGTCATAGGCCGAGAAACGAATGTGAACCTCGGCGATCGCTCCACCAAAATATGTCGAGCAGCTGGAAAAGCCGCAATCCAGCGTGAGCGGGTCATTGATCGTAAACGGGTTCCCGCGAAATGCTGAAGGCCGGCCGTTTTGCTGGAAACCGATAAAGGCACCAGTAGGATTGGAAAACTGATAATATACGTTCCCGTTCACACCAACGAGAACAAAGGCAACACCACCCGCTTCGGGGTATTCGGCAGGAAGCGACAGCGATGTACCGGGCACGGTGGTGGTGAATGTGGTCGCGTCCACAGGGCGCCCAACGATTAAGGACAAAACTGCCGAAATCAGAAAAACTGCTGCTTTTAAGCAATATTGTTTAATCATTTGTCCTCATTGCGCAAAACTCCCCAACCAATTGTCATCCTCAGATGACTTTGAATTGGCGTATCGCACCTCTCCACCGAAAAACCGCCACCTCCCAATTTGTTAAAATTGCGTTAGTGAGAGCAAGGGGAATACCTAAAAAAATACTTCAGAGTAACCCACGAAACGCGCAGTGTTGCGCAAACTCCCCGATAGATAGAATGCGTCTATTTATTGGGCGTTCTTATCCACAAATCGGTAAGGCACGCTTCTCTTTCTTGTAATTCCGAGCGCAATTTTTGTATTTTTCGTTCCTTTCTAAAAATCTGCGCGCATACTGGCTAAAACGGTACAAGCAAATCTTATGAACACGCCAACAGACCCGACTGAACCGCCTTCACCAAACAGAACTGGTGAACTGATCGAGAGCATCTATCGCATTGCTCTTGAGCCCCAAACCTACGACAGTTTTATGGGCCATTGGGATGAGTTCATTCTGGGGCAAATCTCAAAGCTGAACACGCTTCAAGCCGAGGCAGACACATTAGACGCGGCATTTGATAACGCAGAAATCACCAAACATTTTTCCATTGCGATGCAACTTTTGGAACAGGCAGGGCGCCCCGAACCAGAAACCGAAGCCCCCACCGCGCGCAGGAACATTCCTCAACTGGTGTTTGATCGCTCTGGTCTGCTGGTCTGGCACAACAACGCCGCGCGTAGCGTTTTTGATATTAAACCCTCTGCAACACTAGATAATTTTGACCTAAGCGACACACATCGCAAACAGCTCATCTCGCTCTTTGCTGGCAAGATGCTTGCGCGAACCTTGCTTGTTCGGATTTCGCCTTCAGAGGGGGGAAAACCCCTTCCAATGGCCTTTCAGCTATCGGCCAGCTCTCATAACGAACAGCTTTTTACAGGAACACAGGTTCGCCAGACATGGCCTGAAAAAACGGGGAAACTGCTGGAAAACGGTTTTGGGCTTAGCGCTTCGGAAATCGACATTTGCGAGCTGCTGATCCAAGGCCAAAGCCTAGCCGAAATTGCCGAAACACGGGAAAGCGCCTTGGGGACCGTGCGGACCCAAATGAAAAAAATCCTGAGCAAAACAGATAGTTCGGGGCAGGTGGAATTGGTCAACCTGTTGCACAGCACCATGCGGCTGGCCGAACAGGAAGCCACCACAAGCGTTCCTGCCGCAAAGATTCCCGATAGGGTTCTGAACATCCACCTAAAAGACCGCCTCATGCCCGTTGAGACTTTTGGCGATCCAAACGGCACCCCTGTGATCTTTTTCCACGGGATGCTCGACGGCAATATGATGACAAAAGAGCTTCGCACGCTTTTACATGATCGCGGGTTTCATCTGCTTTCCCCCGTTCGCCCTTCTTTTGGCACGGCCCAGCCAGATAACAGCGGCCCCATCGGCAGCGCGCCCGCCCGTTTTGCCCACGATATTGGCACTTTGATGAAAGAGATTGGTGCGAAACGTCCCATTTTTCTGGGCCATATGGCGGGCGCCGTTTATGCCTATGCCGCAGCGGCGGAATTGGGCGATCAGGTGCGGGGGCTTCTTTCGGTTTCCGGCGGTATTCCGATCACTTCAGCCTCACAATTTGCGTCCATGTCTGTGCGCCAACGGGTCGTAGCGTTAACCGCGCGTTATACGCCGCGCATCCTGCCTTTTGTCATTCGGGCGGGGATCAACCAGTTGGACAATGACGGGGAACGCCAATTCCTGAATTCGCTCTATCAAAACAGCCCCTTTGACATGCGCACCCTTGCCGACCTCGAAATCAGAGACATCGTTCTTTCGGGCTACCACTTTACCATTGCCCAAGGGCATCGCGCCTTTGAAATAGACAGCTACCATGTGGTGCGGGATTGGAGCCCCATTCTTTCTGAAAGCCACCACCAGATTGAATTGCTGCACGGGGTGGGTGACCCCGTGGTTAGCATTGCCTCGGTTGAAGCTTTCAAAGATCGCCTGAGCAACCGCGCGCGCCTGACAACATTCGACGACACAGGCCAGCTGGTTCTTTATGAAAAACCCAAAGAGGTCGTCGCAGCATTGGAACGCCTGCGCGAGTTGTAACGCCCCTTTTGGTTGACGCGCAAAACCGATGGCCAATCCGTGCATTCCTTGCAATGATAGGCCAACGCATTCTATCACAGGTCCAAACATGTCCTCCACCGCACCGCTGCCCGATCACGAAGTTACCTATCGCAAAGCCCGTGATCTGATCCTGTTCGGAGAGTTGGCCCCAGGCCAAGCCGTAACAATCCAAGGCATGGTCGATCTATTAGGAACAGGCACCACCCCCGCCCGCGAAGCCATTCGCCGCTTGACCGCCGAAGGCGCGTTGCGCGCCAGTGATAATCGCCGCCTTATGGTTCCCGAACTCACCATCGAACAGCTTCAGGAACTCACCTATGCGCGCACAGGGATCGAGCCCCAGATTGCACGGCTTGCCGCGGTCGCGATGGAACCGCAAGACATTGATAAGCTGGAAGAAATCGACGAAAAAGTGAACACGGCGCTGAAGGACGGCGATATCCGCTCCTACCTGCGGTACAACCACGTCTTCCACTGGACGCTATATGCCCATTCCGAAGCTGAAATTCTGATGGCAACGGCTGCCGCCCATTGGCTGCGCGTTGGGCCATCCCTGCGGGTATTGGTCAAACGGGGGGATAGCAGCCCCCTGCCCGACATGCACGAAGTGGCCATCGCCGCACTGCGTGACGGCGACTACGAAGCCGTCGGCGAAGCGATCCACAGCGATATTTTGCAAGGCCATTCAAACATTGCCCAAGGTCTGAGTGACGAGGCCGAGGACTAAACCCTAGTCTTTGTGATAGCCTTCAATCACGGCAACCTCATCGCGTGACCCAAGGATCACCGATACACGTTGGTGGTGACCTGTGGGGGCAACTTCCATGATACGGCCATAACCTGTTGAAGAGGCTCCACCTGCTTGCTCAACCAACATGCCCATCGGGTTCGCCTCATACATCAGGCGCAGCTTGCCGCCCTGTGCTGCGTTGCCTGTGTCTTTTGGATAAAGGAACACGCCGCCCCGTGTCAGAATGCGGTGAACATCGGCCACCATTGATGCACACCAACGCATGTTAAATTTCTTACCCCGCGGGCCGTCCGCTCCGCGCAGGCAATCATCAATATAGCTGCGCACGGGTGTCTCCCACAGATCATAGCGCGAAGCGTTGATCGCAAATTCCTGTGTCTCAGCGGGAATAGTCATCTCTGGTTGAGTCAACAAAAACTCACCCGATCCTGGGTGGTGGGTAAACCCGTCTACGCCCTGCCCTGTTGTGATCACCAACCCCGTCGAGGGGCCATAAATCGCATAACCCGCTGCGATCTGTTCGGTGCCTTTGATCTGCACCGCTTGCGCCTCTGGCGAAATCGCCTCATCCAGTTTCACGATGGAAAAGATCGTGCCAACCGACAGGTTCACATCCAAGTTCGAGGACCCGTCCAGCGGATCATAATAAACCACAAAATCGCCCGCCTGAGGCGCGGCCTTGCGCCAGTTCACTTCGTCCACTTCCTCGGAAACCAAAGCCGCGACATTAGGGTTAACCCCAACAATTTCCTGAAAAATCTCGTCCGATATCACATCCAGCTCTTTTTGTGTCTCACCCTGAACATTTTCCGTTTCCGCAGCCCCCAAGACACCCGCGAATGCGCCGTGGCGTACGCGGTCTGCAATCATGCGACAGGCGGTTGCGATGTCTTCCATCAAGATCATCAAATCTGTTTCAGTGCTTTGGGCCGTTAGGTGCTGGCGCAAGGTTGTCTGTGTCATGTGATGTCCTGTCTTTTGATAGAAATCGGTCAGCGCGCTTTAGCGCCAGTCAAAAAATTCCGGTCCGGCCTGTGACAGCAGCTTTTGCGCCATCTCTTTGCCTGCCTTTGCGCCGTCCTCAATCGGGCAGCTGATCGCATCGCTCAGGGCTTCGGATCCATCGGGCCGCAACACTTCGCCGCGCAGATGCAGCGTGCCGCCCTCAAGCTCGGCCAAACCCGCAATCGGGGTTTCGCACGACCCATCAAGCTCTAACAAAAACGACCGCTCCGCCGCGAGGCGCTGGCCCGTCTGCCTGTCATGAATGGCTGATAGAATGTCCGCCATGTTGTGGTCATCAACGCGCCGCTCAATCCCGATTGCGCCCTGTGCCACAGCAGGCAACATCACATCGGTTTCAATCGCGGTTTTCGGAACCTCGTCCATGCCCAAACGGTTCAGCCCCGCCATAGCAAGGAAGGTCGCGGCGGCCACGCCATCGTCCAGTTTTTTCAACCGTGTCTGAAGGTTGCCACGGAATTCCACCACCTCGAGGTCGGGACGTTTCAACATCAGCTGCGCACGGCGCCGCAGGCTAGAGGTGCCTACAACAGTCCCCGCCGCCAGCTCTTCCAAACCGCCAGCGGTGGGGGAAATAAACGCGTCGCGCACGTCTTCGCGCGGCAAATAAGTATCAAGGATCAGCCCTTCAGGCTGAAGCGTTGGCATGTCTTTCATCGAATGCACGGCGATGTCGATCTTGCCGTCCAACAAATCCGCCTCGATTTCGCGGGTGAACAAGCCCTTGCCGCCGATCTCTTTCAGCGGACGATCAATGATTTTGTCGCCTGTCGTTTTGATCACAACGATCTCGAACGCCTCATGCGGCAGGTCGAACGCTACCGCCAGACGACCGCGGGTTTCATAGGCCTGCGCCAACGCCAAAGGCGAACCACGGGTACCAATTTTCAAGGGCTGAGCGGGGGTGGGCAAAATCAATGTCATGCCCCTTCCCTAACGCTGTAAGGCAAAGCTGACAACTCTTGTATAACCCCTAGGGTTTATCGCATTATGGCCCGAGCCTAATTCAAAGATCGAGACAGCATATGACATCCCAGAAAACCATCCTGCGCGCCCTTGCGGGGGAAACCCTTCCTACGCCTCCAATCTGGATGATGCGTCAAGCAGGCCGTTACCTGCCAGAATACCGCGCCACCCGCGCCGAGGCCGGTGATTTCCTGAAACTTTGCTATAATCCAGACCTCGCCGCCGAGGTGACATTGCAGCCGATCCGCCGCTATGGGTTTGATGCGGCGATCCTATTTGCTGATATCCTGCTGGTGCCGCAGGCCTTGGGCGCTGACCTGTGGTTTGTCACTGGTGAAGGGCCGCGCCTGTCCACCATCACAACCCAAGCAGAGCTGGACAAACTGGTGCCAGCAGATGCGATCCACGATCACCTAAGCCCTGTCTATGAAACCGTAAAAATCCTATCCAAGGAATTGCCCTCCGAAACAACCCTGATCGGGTTCGCGGGCGCCCCATGGACCGTCGCCACCTATATGGTGGCAGGGCGCGGCACCCCTGATCAGGGACCAGCCCACGCGCTCAAGGCTGAAAACCGCGCGGTTTTCGACAGCCTGATGGACCGCATCACCGAAGCGACGATCCACTATATGTCCAAACAAATCGAAGCAGGCGCCGAAGTGGTTAAAATCTTTGACAGCTGGGCAGGATCGCTGCAAGGCGCTGATTTCATGGATTATTCCATCAAACCGATGGCACGGATCACAGCCGCGCTTAAGGACAAACACCCTAATGTGCCAGTCATCGCCTTCCCGCGCGGCGCGGGTGAGCGCTATACTGGCGCACATGCTGCCATTGGCGCGGATTGTATCGCCGTTGATGATGGGGTGAGCGCCGAATGGGCCGCTGAAACCCTGCAAACGGGCGGCTGTGTGCAAGGGAACCTGAAATCCTCCCACATGGTGACAGGTGGGGATGAGCTGGTCTCGGAAACCCGCCGCATCGTTCAGGCGTTTTCCAAGGGGCCGCATATTTTCAACCTTGGCCATGGCATCACCCCTGACGCCGACCCTGAAAACGTGCAGTTGATGATTGATACCGTGCGCAACGGATAATTCTGGCGGGTCGCGCAGCGTATTGCGCGGCCCCTGCCCTAAATCTGGCCCTAAATCGGGTTTGCCTCGGCGAAGGTTTTAAAAAACGCCAAAAATGCGCGGTCTGGGTCACGCGGGGCATCTTTGCCTTTGGCCCAATCGCGCCACTCCCCCTCAACATGATAAATATCATACCCAGGATAGCGCAGCCGCGCGGTTTCATAGGTGTCAGGGCGCAAGGCCGCGCCACGGGTTTCTAGCCAGACAGGGCGCGGCCTCAGCGCTTGGGCGCGTTCCTCGCTGCGCACTTTGCGACCCACCTTTGAGAAACTTAACTCGCGTTCGGCCTCGGCCTCGGTCTTGGCATCCTTGCGCCACCATCGCAGTTCTACATGGGTGACGCGGCGGCCCGTTTTGATCGGCGCAACCTCCACCACAAAATCGCTCAGCGCGCAGACCTCGGCCACTGCCGGATCAATCGCGCGCAGTTTCAGGTTCGACCATGATGTGAGTTTGCCCTTAGGCACACCCAAAATCCCGCGCAGATCATCAACGCCGAATTTCTCGGAGGATTTCCAACGCAGGTTGCCGCGTTTCTGGATCATCTCATAAAGGGTCAGCGCGTATTTCGAACTCAGCGCAAACATCACCTCACGCTGGAGCCGCGCAAAGACGGTGCTGTCTTTGATGATGCGCCGCAGGCGGGTGGGGATTTCATATTCCAACAACCCGTCACGCCGCGTTGTTTCAATGTTGCCGCCCAGCAGCTGCACCCGTTCAATCGCGTCTTCGCCGTCGCGCTGGACCTTCACCTTGACGATAGACGCCATGAGCCGTTCGATCGACTCCCCTACCCTATCGTTAGAATTATGCGATCCGCGCAGGTCTGCCTTTGCGATGACATGCGTCACAGGTTTTTCAATCGCGTCCCACGCGTTTTCCAACAGCTGGTTGTAAATCCTTCGGTCCGCCAAGGTCAGCGGTGTGACCTCAACAAGGTCCACCAGCTCCCCTGGTTTAACGAGGCTTTCTGCATTCGGGCGTGCCGAAATCGTGCGATAAGGTTTGGTTGCCATTTGTTCGCTTACACGTTTATTCTTACTTTTGTATCTGCTAAGATGTAAGATAGCCTAGAAATTGCCCATGGGCAATCACCCGAAAAGTAAGGATTAAAACGCCCGATTTCCGCTACCCGATTCGCATCCACCTGTATTTTAGTGTCTTTTTGCCCTCCGCCCAGAGGCAATTACCCAACACCCGAAAGGTAAGAGTTAAGCCCCGCCCGATAGGTAAGAGTAGCGATCCCATAAGGTAAGAATAGACATCCCCATCTGTAAGCAAATACGTCCCAATAGGTAAGTTTAGAGCCTGTTTTTCACTTGTTTATAGGGGCTTGGCCCATAGGAACTTAGAAGACTCTGAAGATAGAACCAAAAGGGTTTTCTATTTTTGATATTTTTGATTTCCTGCACCCCTAAATCAGGCCTCATTTCCTAAACTTACTTTTCGGGTGTTTGTTGTGGATAACTGCTAAGATCAGCCAATCCCAAAGAATGAAGCACCACAATTCCGGCTAAATCAGGGTTTCTCTGTCATTTCCCGTTTTTCAGCCCTTTTCGCGGAATATTCACACTTGAGCATTCCCGCTGACCAGTTCATGATTCCCCAACAACAATAACATGAGGATCTCATGGAGCAGCCTGTTCTTCCCCCCGTTACCCTTGCCGAGCTTGACCAACTGTCAAACCGCGCATCCACTGTCATTGGTCGCCTGCGTGATCGTCTCTTTGCACCCGGTAGCGCAAAGACGCTTGATCTGCGTTTCACCGTGCGCAAAGCCGCCGAAATGGTCGGGCGGAGTGACAAGCTCATCCGTGACGCGGAAGCAGACGGGCGCCTTCCGCAGCCAGAGAAAGACCCCACCACAGGGCGGCGCACGGGGTATAGCCTTGCGCAGGTCAATGAGATGCGCCGCGTGTTTGGCACCCTGCCCCACCGCGCGCCCGAAGATCCCGCGATGGTCCTTGCCGTGCAGAACTTTAAGGGCGGCGTGGGGAAATCCACCACCGTGTGCCACCTTGCGCAATATTTGGCTTTGAAAGGATACCGCGTTTGTGTGATCGACTGCGATAGCCAAGCCAGCACAACCAGCGTTTTTGGTCTTAACCCCGACATTGATGTCGATGAGGAAGAAGAAACGCTTTACCCGTTTTTCCGCCATGGCGGCCCAAAGACGCTGCATTACGCCCTGCGCGGCACCTACTGGCCGGGTATTGCGCTGATCCCTGCGAACCTTGGTTTGTATGACGCCGAATATGAATTCGCCGCACGCATGGCGCGGGATCAAAGCTTTGTCCTTGATCGGTTGCGCGAGGGGATCGAAAGCATCAAGGACGAGTTCGATGTCATCCTGATGGACCCGCCGCCCGCCTTGGGGATGCTATCGCTTTCGGTGCTGCGCGCTGCCAACGCGATTGTCATTCCTGCACCACCCAACAACATTGATTTCGGCTCAACCGCGCATTTCCTCAAAATGATGGGCGCAACACTGAACGAGCTGGCACGGGCGGGCGGTGCGCGCGATTATTCTTTTATTAAAATTCTCGCGACAAAAATGAACGACGGTAAATCAGCGCATCAGGCCATCAAACGCATGATGGATGCTGTTTTCCCGCACGACATGCTGAATGCAGTTTTGAAAGACAGCGCCGAGATTGATAACGCCGCGGCGAACCTCGCCACTGTTTACGAGTTGACGGGCGCATCGACCCGCACAGAAACCCACCGCCGCTGCCGCGCCTATCTGGACGCGGTCAACGGCGAGATCGAGCTGCTTATTCGTAAGACATGGCCTAGCCATCACCAAAGCCTGCGCAAGGAGGGGCTGCTATGAGTAAGAAACATGACGCCATTTTTGACGACGTTCTGAGTGATCTGGATACGCCTGCAGCAACGGGCGGTGCGCGCGGCTCTGCGCGTTTCCTGAAACGCTCGACAGCGATTAGTGATCGGATGACCGGAGAGCTGGAAGAGAAAACTCTGCGGTGGGTCGACCCAAAAGACTGCCGCATGTGGGAGCGTCACAACCGCGACTATGGCCTGCTGAACGAAGAAAACTGCCGTGACCTGATCGACGGGATCAAGGCGCAGGGGCGGCAGGAATTTCCGGCGATCGTTCGTCCCATCGATGACCCTGATTACAAATACGAGGTTATCTGCGGTGCACGTCGCCACTTTGCCGTCAGCTGGTTGCGTGGGAACAATTATACCCAATTCAAATACCTGATCGAAGCCCGTGAGATGAACGATGAAGAAGCGTTCCGTCTGGCCGATATTGAAAACCGCGAACGCGAAGACATTAGCGATTATGAACGGGCGATTGATTATGCCGATGCGATTGCGCGCTATTATGGCGGCAAGCAAAAGGCCATGGCGGAACGTCTAGAGGTAAGCCAGCCATGGCTGTCGCGCTACCTCGCTTTGGCCGCTTTGCCAGAGCAGATCGTGAATGCCTTCCCGACCATCCGAGACCTGAAAGAACGCCACGCACGGGATCTAAAACCGTTGCTCGCGCGGCCTGCAACGGCTGAACCTGTCCTTGCCATGGCCGCACGGATCGAAGCGCGCCAGCAAACCGCACGCAATGGGCGCGGCCCGTTTTTGGATGCTTTGGATGTGGTCAAACAATTAAAGATCGCTGGCGAAGAGCCAAAGGTAAAACCCGCACGCAAAACCGATGATGCCACCTATCGCCGTTCTTCGGGCGAGAAAGGGGTCACAGCACGCAAAAAGGGCCGTAAATTCATTCTGGAATTTGAGGACAGCATGTCCGAAGCCAGCTTGCGCGGCGCCTTGGATGCGTTTTTGGCGGATCGGTTCGGGAAATAGCAATTGCCCACGGGCAATTTGTTTGTAACCCTTTGAAAAATAACAATAGTGGCATAATTTGCCGCTATCTTGCCCCCAGATTACCCGCCAAAGATCATTTCGCTGTGTTGGTCTAGGTATATCCTGAGCCACGGGGTGAATTGTTCCGGATTTTGCGCGATTTCAGAGCGTAGATCATCCAACGAAATCCAGCGCGTATCCATGACTTCATCAGGGTTGGCGGCAATGTGAAGGTCATCGGTTTCTTTCACCAAAAAGACCTCGACCAATTCATGCTCGATCAGGCCGCCACCAACATCGGCGCGGTATTCAACCTGACCACGGGGCAGGGGGGTCACATCTGAAATCCCCAGCTCTTCGTTCAAACGGCGATGTGCGCAGTCCAGATCGGCCTCATCCCACGCGGGGTGGGTGCAGCAGGTATTCGCCCATAGACCCGGTGTGTGGTACTTTTCCAAGGCGCGCCGCTGGATCAGCAGGGTGTCCCCATCCATGACAAAAACGGATACCGCTTTGTGGCGCAGTCCGCGCAGGTGAGCCTCCAGTTTTTCCACCGGCTGTAGGGTGCCGTCGACCCAAGCGGGGATCATTATTTCAGTCATAGGGGCTCCGGTTGTCGCAGGCGTTTGAATGCGGCGGGTCTTAACGCCAATGCGCTCCCGCGCCAAGGGGCAGGCGAGGGGCCGTTGTGGCAGCAACTGGCCGATGCGACAGAGGGCCGCAAGAAAACCGCTACAGCAGCAAATGCGGGCATGCTAGCACTGAGGCGTTGCAAGGCAGCAAGAAGTTGAAAGAGAAGCGGGCCCCACGGTTCCCGATGCTCGATCAGGTTATGAATTTGTTTTGGTTTAAGTCACCTATGCACAGGAACCAGACACACAGTGAAGTTCTAGGAGAACCACTATGAAACTATTCTCAGTCACAGCTTTGGGTCTGGCCCTTTTGGCGGCGCCCGCGTTTGCCGACGGTCACGCATCAGGCGATGCCGAGGCGGGCAAAAAAGTATTCAATAAATGCAAGTCGTGCCACACAATCGCGGACGCCGAGGGCAACACGATTGTAAAAGGCGGCCGCACGGGTCCAAACCTTTATGGCATCTTGGGGCGCGCGGCTGGCTCGGCTGATTTCAAATTCGGCAAATCCATCGTCAAAGCGGGCGAAGAGGGTCTGGTTTGGAACGAAGAAACCTTTACCGGATATGTCACCGACCCCAAGAAATTCTTGAAAGAGGTTACCGGTGACGACCGTGCAAAATCCAAGATGTCTTTCAAGCTGAAGAAAGAGGCCGAGATGGCAAACGTCTGGGCGTATCTGGTATCTGTCGGCCCAGAAGTAGCCGCGACCGAAGAAGCGGAAGCCGCATCTGACGGTTAAGCGAACCACAGCGAAGCACAAGATGGCGGCCCCTAACGGAGCCGCCATTTTCTTTTCATCCTACACGTTGGACGAAAACAGGGCTGTGCCGACCGCGGTGTGTGAAACGTCTTGAACATTATGGGCAGGTCTGTTTCGCTTTGCGCAGTCTGGTTTCTAGGGGAGGGGGCTTAGGTGAACGACGTTGCTATGCCCAAAGGGCCGTTCAGGTTTATCGCTCTAGACGTAGAAACCGCCTGCAAAGATATCGCAAGCATTTGCCAGATTGGTATCGCCTGTGTACGGGCCACGGGCGAAATCGAAAGCTGGACAAGCTATGTCGACCCTGAGCAGCGGTTTGACACATTCAACACGCGCCTTCACGGCATTGGGCCTGACACAGTGCGGGGTGCCCCCTCATTTCCGCAGATATGGCCGCTGCTGCACGACCTGCTGAACCCCCACCACCTTGTCCAGCACAGCACCTTTGATAAATCGGCTGTCGCGGCGGCCTGTCGGGCCTATCGTTTGCCAGAGCCCGAATTAAGCTGGAGCGACAGCGTGAAAATCGCGCGGCGGGCGTGGCCTGAATTCAAAGGGAACGGTGGGCACGGATTGGGTCACCTCAAGGTGGCCTTGGGGCTGAAATTCCAACACCACGACGCCGGAGAAGATGCCCGTGCGGCGGCAGAGGTTGTTCTGCATGCAGAGGCGCATTTGGGACAGTCGTTTGAACAATTGGCTCAAACCTCTCAAAAGGCGCAACTGTCACTCCTTTCCTCAGGGGGGAATTTCGGGGGCCGTTAAAGGCCACCGGTTTTGAGGTTAGCAACGCCAGTATTGTATTCCGCAGATTGGTTTCGAAAATAGAGAATCCCCAAGGCAAAAGTTAACAAATTCTAGCGGTGATGGAATTTGTTAATGCTTTGCTAGACCGCGTTTTCAACCTCTAGTTTTCCTAAACCTTCGCAGGGCGATAACCAGTGATTGATGGGCTAAAAATTGTGCGACCTAACGTTTAGTAAAGGGGAAAAAATGTCAAAAATTTTTTCCTAACTGCTGTGGATGGTTAGCCAGAAAATTCCCGAATTTGTATTCATTTTGGCCGTTGGTTTCTTCCCCTAGTTGCTTGCAAAGACTTTGACTTTCATCAACTACCTAAGACGTAGATCAGCTTATGCTCTTGTCGGTTCTAGGGAGCATCAGCTGAAAAACACGATGAGTACGTTGGTTTGGGGGGCTTCCTAGAGGCCCGATTTCCCGGACTTAAGGAGACTATTGAATGGCCAGTAGGCTTGATGATCTATTCGCGCAAATGCGCAAACTTGACCATGAAATCGAGTTGGAGATTAACCGGCAGCGCGCGACGTTTCTATATCAGGTTGTAGACGGGCGCGTGGTTTTTGCCGAGGATGTGAAACGCCAGCACGAGGCCGCAAAAGAGCCGATCCTTTCCTACCTGTCCAATGCTTCTCCGTTGATGATATTGCTCACGCCGATCATCTATTCAGTGCTCATTCCGTTTCTGATTTTGGACCTGTTTGTGACGCTCTATCAGGCGATCTGTTTTCCGCTGTTCGGGATCGAAAAAGCAAGGCGTTCCGATTTTATGGCCTTTGAGCGCAAAGACCTCTCCTACCTGAACGGCATCGAAAAAGTGAATAGCATGTATGGCTCTTACGCCAACGGGTTGCTGGCCTATGCTGCCGATGTTGCTGGCCGCTCCGAAGCCCATTGGTGCCCGATCCGACATGCCCGCCGGATGCAGGGGCAGCATGTTCACTACACAAATTTCATGGCCTATGGTGACGCCGAAGCGTACCAGCGGATGAAAAATAACGAGAATGAAGATCAGTGAGACGGCCTAGCTATTTGTTAAATGGGCACGGCAGGCTCGGGCCACGATGGCCTCTTCATTCGTGGGGATCACCAGTGTCGGAATGGCCGAGTCTGCGGCGCTGATTACGGTTGCGTGTTCGTGATTGGCAGCAGGATCCAGTGACACCCCTAACCATGTGAGGTGGGCGCAAATCTTTGCGCGGATCAGGGCTGAATTTTCACCGATGCCCGCTGTGAACACCAATGCATCCAGCCCGCCAATAGAAGGGATCAGTGCGGCAAGGTTGGTCGCGGCCCGATAGCAAAACAGATCAACCGCTTCTTGGGCGTTTGGATCATCGCTGGTTTCGAGGATTTGCATATCGTTCGTCACCCCAGAAACGCCAAGCAGGCCAGATTTCTTATACAGCAGGGTTTCGATCTCGTCGGGGGTCATCCCCTGTGATTGCATAAGGTAAAGCAAAACGCCGGGGTCAAGATCGCCGCATCGTTGCCCCATCATCAACCCGTCAAGCGCGGTAAACCCCATGGTGCTGGCGCGGGATTTCCGATCGGTCATGGCGCACATGCTGGACCCGTTCCCCAGATGGGCAACGATCACTTTTCCATCAGCTTTATCCCCCAGATGTTTTGGCAAACTGCTGGCGATGAAATCATAGCTGAGCCCGTGAAACCCATAGCGGATAACCCCTTGGTCGCTTAATTCACGGGGCAGGGCAAAGATTTCGTTCAGCCGCGATTGGCTGCGGTGAAAGCTGGTGTCAAAGCAGGCGATCTGGGGGGTGTCGGGATGCCATTTCGCAACGGCACGGATCGCTGCGATATTGTGGGGCTGGTGCAGGGGTGCAAGCGGGGCCAGCTCCTCCAGCCGCTCCATAACGTCATCCGCGACAAGGGTCGGCGCGGTAAAATATTGCCCTCCATGGACAACACGGTGCCCCACTGCGACCACGGGCTGCCCGTCCAGATGGGTCTCTAGCCACGGCAGCAACATTTCGATCACGGCCTCATGGTTGGTGTCTTTGGACAGGGGCGGGAACGGGGTGTTTTGCACAGCACCACCCGAAGAGGCTTTTGCCGAAAAGGCAGGTGCGCTGCCGATCCCAGCCACATTGCCCTGCAACAGGGCCTCGGTTGTTGGCCCATCGCTGGCAAAGACCGCGAATTTGATGCTGGAGGACCCTGCATTGAGGGTCAGGAAAACGCCGCTCATGCTAGGGTCTTTGTCGATTGGTGATGGATGAACAGCTGCGCCATCGCAGTGGATGCCAGTCGCGACATAACGCCATCTGCGCGGCTGGTCAGAACAATGGGCACGCGCGCGCCCAGAACCACCCCTGCGGAATCGGCGCCAGCAAGATAGATCAGTTGCTTGGCGATCATATTGCCTGCCTCAAGGTCGGGAACAATCAGGATGTCTGACTCACCCGCAACGGGCGAAACGATGCCTTTGGTTTTTGCCGCTGCTTTGGACACAGCATTGTCAAAGGCCAGCGGCCCATCCAGCACCCCACCTGTAATCTGCCCCCGATCAGCCATCTTGCACAGCGATGCCGCATCCAAGGTTGAGGGGATGCTATTGGTGACTGTCTCAACGGCGGATAGCAACGCCACCTTTGGCAGTGGGTTGCCCAAAGAGCAGGCCAGATCAATAGCGTTTTGCACAATGTCCTTTTTGGCATTGAGATCGGGAAAGATATTGATCGCCGCATCACTGATCAGCAACGGTTTGGAATAATGAGGAACGTCCAGAACAAACACATGGCTAATTCGGCGTTCGGTACGCAGACCCGTTGTTTTGTCGACCACAGGGTCGAGCAATTCGTCGGTGTGGATTTTGCCTTTCATCAGCATATCCACCTTGCCTGTGCGGGCCATTTCTACGGCTAAATCAGCGGCGGCATGGCTATAAGGCACATCTATGATTTCAACATCGCTCAGGTCTGCGTTGATCTCGGCTGCGGCGGCTTTGATTTTGGCCGTTGGGCCGATGAGGATCGGGACGATTAAACCGCGCTTTTGAGACTCTAACGCGCCCTTTAGGGATAGCGCATCACAGGGGTGAACAACGGCTGTTCGCATGGCCTCTAGCTGAGAGGCGGTTTCGATCAGCTGCTCAAACATCGCGCCGCTGTGATGCAGCTGGACATCGGGCAGCGAGACACGCGGCCGGCGGACTTTTTGCGTTGGCGCGATAACCCGCGCTGCCCCTTCAATGACGGTTTCTCCTTTTTGGTTCAGGCAAATACAATCCAGCGTGACGTGGTGGTTTTCGGTGTCTTTATCCGCGACCGTAACGCGGATGGTAACCGTGTCGCCCACCCCGACAGGGGCTCGAAAGCTGAGGTTTTGATCCAGATATATTGTGCCAGGGCCGGGCAGTTCGGTTCCCAACACAGCCGAGATCAACGCGCCCCCCCACATGCCGTGGGCAATCACTTTGTGAAAGACATCCGAGCTGGCGTATTCCTCATCCACATGGGCGGGGTTCACATCCCCTGACATGACGGCAAACAGCTCGATGTCTTCGGCCTTTAGGGTGCGCGTCAGGTCGGCGGTTTCACCGATTGTGATTTCGTCGAATGTTCTGTTTTCGATAAATTGCATAAAGGAATGCCTTGTTGGTTTGCGGATCGCGGAAAGGTAAATCAGAAATTGATTTGCTAGGTTATGCTTACCTTACGCCAAGATAAAATAACCGCTATCCAGATAAGCAATGTTTCCCGCAACTTTTACAAAACAATCGCTGGCCCTGCGACGGGCCATATTGCAACACCCCGAAAGCCGATCACGGGGTGATCGGGCAGTCAGGGTGGGTTTGTTGCTGGTTTTTATCGCGCGCGTGTTCGGGGCGGGGGCTAGTCTTCAAAGGCGGCAAGGCCCAGCCATTCGGCAATCAGGGCAGGGGTTTCTTCGCCTTCAATCTCAACCGTGAGCAGGTTTTCACGCAGCAGGTTTTTGGGGCCTTTGGAGGTGACCTTTTGCAAGGTAAAGCGCCCGCGAAGACGGCTGCCAGCCACAACAGGTTTCAAGAACCGCAATTTATTCATGCCATAGTTGATGCCCATCACCTGACCTGGCAGCATGTCAAAACAATCATAGGCAAAGCGGCTGGCCAGAGACAGCGTCAGGAACCCGTGTGCGATGCTCCCGCCAAAGGGCGTTTCAGCTGCGGCGCGTTCCGGATCAACGTGAATCCATTGTTCGTCCTGTGTGGTCTTGGCAAATTCATCAATCATCTTTTGATCAACGGTGATCCAATTAGATACGCCAACCTCGGTTCCGATCAGCTTTTCGGACTCGGTTATCGCATTTTGAAGGGCGGACATACGTTCTCTCCTCATGTTGGGTTGGCGGGCGCAAGAACCATGCGCTTGTCCATTGTATCAGGGCCGCGCTGCGCATTGATTTGTAATTTTGGGGCAGTGATCTGGCGGTTTGTCATGTTTTAGTCCTTACTTGGGCGAATAGAGTATATGAGGTCCGAGATGAGCAACGAAGCACGACAGCACAGGTTTTCCCCCGCTGAGGGGGCATGTGACATGCTGCTGATCCGCCACGGTGAAACACAGGCGGCCGTTCGGGGCGAGATGTTTCCCATGGTTGATGGTCAGGGCGACCCCAGCTTGCGCCCCGAAGGCGAGGCGCAGGCCCGCGCGGTGGCGGCGCGTCTGAAGCGCGAGGCGATTGGTGCGATTTACGTGACGACCATGCAGCGCACCCATCAGACGGCGGCGCCGCTGGCCGAGGTGTTGGGGATCGCGCCGCGTATCGAGGCCGATCTGCGCGAGGTGTTCTTGGGCGATTGGGATGGCGGCGAATACCGGTTTCGCGCGGCGGAAAACGATCCCGCCTTTATCCGCGCACGGGATAGGCAAGAATGGGGCGAGATTCCGGGGGCGGAAACCACCGCCCAATTGCACGCCCGCGTTTTGCGTGGGTTGCAGCGGATCGCGGCGGCGCATCCGAACCAGTTGGTCGCGGTGGTTGTGCACGGCGGCGTTGTGGGCGCCGCATTGGCGCAGGCGACCCAATCGCCACCCTTTGCCTTTATGGGCGCGGACAACGGATCGATCAGCCGCCTTGTGATCCATGGCGATCAGATGATCCTGCGCGGTTTTAATGACGTGGCGCATCTGTAGGGCGCGCCACGCTGTATTTTGGGGGATGATGGTCATCGGGGTTTAATCGACGTCCAACACAACTTTGCCCAGCACCTTGCGGTCCATCATCAGGTTCAGCGCATCTGCTGCTTTTTCCAGCGGATAGCGGGCCGAGATGCGCGGCTTGATTTTGCCTTCGCCGTACATGCGGAACAGATCCCCCATGTTTTCGGCGTGGGCGGCTGGTTCGCGCAGGGTGTGGGCCCCCCAGAACACGCCAACGATCTGGCAGCCCTTTAGAAGCGTCAGGTTCAGCGGAATTTTCGGAATGCCAGCGGGAAAGCCCACAACCAAAAAGCGCCCCTTCCACGCCAGCGCGCGAATGGCGGGTTCTGCATAGGCACCGCCTACAGCATCATAGACAACATCAACGCCGTCACCGCCTGCCAGCTTTTTGATCTCGCTTGAAAAGGCCTTTTGGGCGTCGCGGTCATCCATGTCGCGGGTATAGATGATGGTTTCATCCGCGCCCAGCTCACGACAGAACTGCGCCTTTTCTTCCGACGATACGGCAGCGATCACCCGCGCGCCTGCAGCTTTGCCCAGCTCGATCGCGGCGGCACCAACGCCACCCGCCGCGCCAAGGATCAACAGCGATTCGCCAGCTTGGATTTCGGCGCGGTTTTTCAGCGCGTGGTGCGAGGTTCCGTAGGTAAGCACCAAACATGACGCTTCGTCATAAGGCATCGCATCTGGGATTTTCATGACCCGTGCAGCCTCGATACACATATGAGTCGCAAAGCCGCCAAAGCCCGACATGGCGATCACGCGGTCACCAATTTCAAGGCCGCTCACCCCTTCGCCAATCGCCTCGATTTCGCCAGCAATCTCACCGCCCGGCGCAAAGGGGCGCGGGGGCTTCATCTGGTACAAATCCTTAATAATCAGGGTGTCGGGGAAATTTAACCCTGCGGCACGAATGCGGATTCGCACTTGCTTTTTCTTGGGTTCAGGTGCTTCCATCTCGGTGAGTTTCAGCGTCTCGGGGCCGCCTGGTTCAAGGCTTAGCATTGCTTTCATTTCGGGGTCTCCTCCAGAATTATTTGCCTGCAGAGGGCCAGTGCAACTCTTACTTGTCAATCGAATTTCGAAGTGCAATTCTGCTAGGCGGAACGATGGCCCGCAAAAGGGCGCAAAGAAAAAACGGGAGGAGAGCCGATGTCGGATGCTCAATCATTGGATGAATTCCGCGCCGAATTGCGTGCGTGGTTAGAGGCGAATTGCCCTGAAGAAATGCGCGATGGCCAGCTCTCCGAAGAGGGGATCTGCTGGGGTGGCAAAAACTGGGTGTTCCAATCAGAGGCGCAGAAACAGTGGCTCGAGCGGTGCGCAGCAAAAGGGTATACTGTTCCGACATGGCCCAAGGATTGCGGCGGCGCTGCGATGAACCGCGATCAGGAAAAGATTTTCACCGAAGAGATGAGCCGCATCAATGCGCGCTCTCCGTTAGAAAGCTTTGGCATTTGGATGCTGGGGCCTGCGCTGCTGCATTTCGGCACGCAAGAACAAAAGACCCATTACCTGCCGCCGATTGCACGGGGCGAGGTGCGCTGGTGTCAGGGCTATTCCGAACCGGGTGCGGGATCGGATTTGGCGAATGTGCAAACCCATGGCGAGGATAAGGGCGACCATTGGCTGGTGAACGGTCAAAAGATTTGGACCTCTTATGCTGACAAGGCGGATATGATTTTCGCGCTGGTGCGCACGGATCGTGACGCGCCCAAGCACAAGGGCATTTCATTCTTGCTGCTAGACATGGAAGACGCGGGCATCGAGACGCGGCCGATCAAGATGATCTCAGGCGCCTCGCCGTTCTGTGAGACATTCTTCACGGATGTGAAAGTGGCCAAGGGCAATATTGTCGGCACGGAAAACCGTGGCTGGGATGTGGCGAAATACCTGCTGACCCATGAGCGCGAGATGATCTCGGCCGGGGGGGCTGGCCTATCTGGCGGCGGGCGTGCGTTGGGTGCGGTGCTGACCGATACGCTGGAGGTGTTGGATACCACGTTGCGCGCAGATGCGATCCGCTGTGAGATCGACGCGCTGGCGATTGAGCTGACGTTGGAGCGTTACAAAGACCAAGCCGAAGCAGGGCAGGGCGCGGGGGATGCCTCGGCTATGTTGAAATACATGGGCACCGAGCTGAACAAACAACGCCATGAACTGATGATGTCCGCAGGCGGCTCTGCCGCGCTGGAATGGGACGGCGATGTAGGCAACCGCGCGGGCGACTGGCTGCGCACAAAAGCGAATTCAATTGAGGGAGGCACGAGCGAAGTGATGCTGAGCATCGTATCGCGCCGTGTATTGGGGCTGCCAGCATGAGCAAACTTGTATTGACCGAAGAAGAAACAATGCTGGCCGACATGGCCCGTGGTTTTCTGGATGGCGCTGCCCCTGTTGAGGCGTTCCGCAAGCTGCGCGATGCGGGCGAAACCCATGATGCAAAGCTGTGGAAAGAGATGGCGGATATGGGCTGGGCCGGTGTGCTGGTGCCCGAAGGGGCGGGGGGCTCGGATATGGGGTTCTCGGCGGCGAATGTGATTGCGCGCGAGATGGGCAAGACGTTGGTTGTCTCACCGTTTCTAAGCACGGCTGTCATGGCGGCCACGGCTTTGCGGCAGGTGGGCGATGCACGTGCCACTGCGGCTTTGGCCCAGATCGCCAGTGGTGATGTGACCTATGCTTTGGCTGTGGATGAAGGGATCAAACATGATCCCGAGGCCACTACGATGGAAGCGCGCGCTGATGGCAACGGGTTCCGCCTGACAGGGCAGAAGACGTTTGTCGTGGATGGTGCGATGGCGGACCGGTTGTTGGTTTTGGCCAAAACCGCCGATGGTCTGACGCTGTTCGACATTCCCGCCGACCGCGCAGGCATCACGCGCGAAAAATCCAACATGATCGACGCACGCGATGCGGCCAAGATTGATTTTGACGCTGTCGAGGCGACTGGCGAAGATGTCTTGGGGCAGGTGGATGATGCGATGGCCGTTCTGCGTCCGGCGCTTCAGGCGGGCCAAGCAGCGCTGGCCGCTGAGATGACAGGCCTGACTGCGGGCGCCTTGGACATGACCGTAGGCTATCTGAAAGAACGCAAGCAATTCGGCATTGAGATCGGCCGCTTCCAAGCCTTGCAGCACCGCGCCGCCCATCTGTGGTGCGAGACCGAGGTCACGGCCTCGGCTATTTTGAATGCGGGCCGGTTGCTGGATGAAGATCCTGAAAATGCGGCGCTGGCGGTGTCACTGGCCAAGGCCAAAGCGACCTCAACCGCGACACTGGCGGTGCAGGAAGGCGTGCAGATGCATGGCGGCATCGGGATGACCGATGCTTACGACATGGGCTTTTACATGAAACGGGCGCGGGTCAGCGCGGAATGGCTGGGTGACTACGGATATCACGCAGAAAAAATCGCTGTAGCGAGAGGATTTTAAAAATGGATATTCAAACGTTGTTTGGGTTGGACGGTAAGGTTGCATTGGTCACGGGCGGCGCCACGGGCATTGGCCGTATGGCAGCGGAATCGCTGATGCGTGCTGGTGCGACTGTGCTGATTGCCAGCCGCAAGGGCGACGCCTGCGAGGCCGTCGCGAAAGAGCTAAACGCAATGGGGGCCAGCGGTAAAGTCATTGGTTTTGCCGGTGATGTGGGATCGGAAGAAGGTGTTGATGCGCTGGTCGCTGCCGTGAAAGGCCATACAGATACGCTGGATATCTTGATGAACAACGCAGGCATCACATGGGGCGCGCCCTTGGGGCAGTTCCCCTATAGTGCGTGGTCCAAGGTGATGGATGTGAACGTGGCGGGGATGTTTGATCTGACGCAAAAGCTGTTGACGATGTTGACGGCAGGCGCTTCTGTTGATGATCCGGCGCGGGTGATCAATGTGGGGTCTGTTATGGGGCAACGTGAGATGGGCGATGGGGCCTATTCCTATTCGATGTCCAAGGCGGCCGTGCACCATATGACCAAAATTCTGGGCAAAGAGCTGGCGGGCAATGCTGTTACCGTAAACGCTTTGGCGCCTGGCCCGTTTGTCAGCCGCATGACAGCCTTTGCGACCCACGACGAAGACATGCGGTCGCGCGTGGGGGATGACGTGCCAATCGGGCGCGTTGGCCGTGACGAAGACATCGGCGGCTGCATGTTGTTCCTGTGTGGTCGGGGCGGTGCCTATGTGACGGGCGCGGTGATCCCTGTGTCTGGTGGCATCAATGTCATGTCTGGACCCAATATTTTTGAACAGGCGCTTCACTGATGGGCGCGATTGATTTCAAAGGCCGCGTTGCGATTGTGACCGGCGCAGGGGTTGGCCTTGGCCGGTCCCACGCGCTGGGGCTGGCGGCACGGGGTGCCAAGGTTGTGATCAACGATCTGGGCGTGTCGCGCGACGGCACGGGCACTTCATCTGAGGCAGCGCTGAGCGTCGTGGAAGAAATCAAAGCCATGGGCGGCGAAGCCATTGCCCACGGTGCCGATGTGTCCGACGAGGCAGCTGTGAAGGATATGGTTGCCCAAGCGATGGCGGCTTGGGGCCGCATTGATATCTGCGTCAATAACGCGGGCATCTTGATGGATAAGACCTTTTCGAAAATGGAGATGTCGGCCTTTCGCAAGGTGGTAGATGTGCATCTGATCGGCACGGCCAATGTGGCCCATGCCTGCTGGCCGATTATGCGCGAACAGAAATACGGGCGCATTGTGCTGACGTCCTCGGCCTCGGGGCTGTATGGGAATTTCGGGCAGTCCAACTATGGCGCGGCTAAGGCTGCGATGTTGGGACTCATGAATGTGCTGCATATGGAAGGCGCGCGCGACAATATCCGCGTGAATACGCTGGCGCCCACGGCCGCGACCCGCATGACCGCCGATCTGCTGCCGCCAGAGGCTCAAGAGCTGCTGGCACCGGAAACCATCACGCCTGGCCTGCTGTATCTGGTCAGCGAGGACGCCCCCAGCCAGGTCATCCTTGGCGCAGGTGCGGGCAGTTACGCTGAGACGCGGGTCTATGAGACCCAAGGCATTACGCTGATCGGCGATGAAAACACGCCCGAAGCGGTAGCCGCCCAATTCGACCAAATTCGTGACGACAAGACCCAAGAGCAACTGGACGGCGCGTTCGGCCAGACCAAGAAATACGCCCTCAATGCAGCGCAGGCCCAAGGCCTGAAGCTGGACTGGTAATTTAGGAGAAAACCCATGCGTGACGCAGTAATCGTATCCACGGCCCGTACCCCGATTGGCAAAGCCTATCGTGGTGCGTTCAACAACACGACCCCGCAGGCGTTGGCAGCACATGCCATTGAACATGCGGTGAAACGTGCAGGTGTTGATGTGTCTGAAATTCAGGATTGCATTATGGGGGCGGCGCTGCAGCAGGGCCACTCAGGCGGCAACATCGCACGCCAAGCGGCTGTGCGCGCAGGTCTGCCCGTGACGGTTGCGGGCATGTCGCTGGACCGCCAATGTGCATCCGGCATGATGGCAATCGCCACGGCGGCAAAACAGGTCATCACCGACGGTATGGATGTGGTGATTGGCGGCGGTGTTGAGAGCATCTCAATGGTGCAGACACAAGACATGCGCGTAAAGGCAGATGGCTGGCTAAAAGAAAACAAACCAGAGATCTACATGTCGATGCTGGAAACAGCGGAGACAGTGGCCGCACGCTATAACGTTTCGCGTGAGCGTCAGGACGAATACGCCGCGCGCAGCCAAGAGAACACACATCAGGGTCAGGAAGCAGGCAAGTTCGACGACGAAATCGTGCCAATGACCACCACGATGATGGTGCAAAACAAAGAAACCAAAGAGATCACCGAACATGAGGTGACCCTGAGCAAAGACGAAGGCAACCGCCCTGGCACCTCTGCTGAAATGCTGTCGGGTCTGAACCCTGTGTTCAAGGACGGTATGGTCATCAAGGAAGGCAAATTCATCACGGCGGGCAATGCGTCTCAGCTGTCGGATGGTGCATCCGCAACTGTCGTCATGGAAGCGAAAAAGGCCGAGCAGATGGGCCTTGCGCCGCTGGGCCGCTACATGGGTGTGATGGCCGCAGGCTGTGAGCCCGACGAGATGGGCATCGGCCCGATCTATGCCGTACCACCTCTGCTAAAGGCCCACGGCCTGACCATCGATGACATCGGTCTATGGGAGCTGAACGAAGCCTTCGCGGTGCAGGTCATCCAGTCGCGCGATGTGCTGGGCATTCCAGATGAGCTGTTGAATGTGAACGGCGGCGCGATCTCGATCGGGCACCCTTACGGCATGTCCGGCGCGCGTATGGTTGGCCACGCGCTGATCGAGGGCAAACGCCGCGGTGCGAAATATGTTGTCTGCACCATGTGTGTGGGCGGCGGCATGGGCGCAGCGGGCCTGTTTGAGGTTCTGTAAACCTTGCGTTTTGCGAACAAGAGGGGCGGGTTTTCTCGCCCCCTTACTGTTAATATGGATTTAGGAGCTAGCATGCCCCGCAACGACTCTCACTTGCCCAAAGCACTGCAAGGGCTGCGCATTCCGTTGATCGCCTCGCCGTTGTTCATCATCTCGGTTCCAAAGCTGGTGATCGCGCAGTGTAAGGCTGGCATCATCGGTTCGTTCCCTGCGCTGAATGCACGGGAAGGGGAGGGAGAGCATCCGCTGCTGGATACATGGCTGACCGAGATCAAGGAAGAGCTGGATCGCCACAATCAGGCGAACCCAGACAACCCCGCAGCACCCTATGCGGTGAACCAGATTGTCCACCGCTCGAACACACGGCTGGACCGCGACCTAGAGATTTGCGTCAAACACGAAGTGCCTGTTTGGATCACCTCGCTGGGCGCGCGGGTCGAGGTGAACGAGGCGGCGCATAGCTGTGGCGGTATTGTGATGCATGACATTATCAACAACCGCTTTGCCAAGAAGGCGATTGAAAAAGGCGCAGACGGGCTGGTGGCGGTTGCTGCTGGGGCAGGGGGCCATGCGGGCCAACAATCGCCCTTTGCCTTGGTGCGTGAAATTCGCGAGTGGTTTGACGGGCCGCTGGCCTTGTCTGGCTCAATCGCGACGGGGGAAAGCCTGCTGGGCGCGCGCGCGATGGGGGCCGACCTAGGCTATACAGGATCGCCGTTCATTGCCACGGATGAGGCGAACGCGGATCAGGCCTATAAGGATATGATCGTTGAGAGTGGCGCCGAAGACATTGTCTATTCGTCCCTGTTCACGGGTGTTTGGGGCAATTACCTGAAAGGCTCGGTCGAGGCGGCGGGAATGGACCCTGACAATTTGCCCACGGCTGATGCGTCCTCGATGAACTTTGGCGGGGACCGCGAAAAACCCAAAGCTTGGAAAACGATTTGGGGCTCTGGCCAAGGGATCGGCGCGATCAAATCTGTTGGTCCAGCTGGCGCAATTGTTGATCGTATGGCGGCAGAATATCTCATCGCGGGCAAAAAGCTGGCGGCGGAGTTTTCGTGATACTGAAAGTGGATACCTAAATGGCTGAGCTGCTTGTCATCCGCCATGGGCAAGCGTCTTTTGGCGCCGAGAACTACGACGTTTTGTCTGATCTGGGCCGTCAACAGGCGCGCGCGGCGGGGCAATGGCTGCGCGATATGGGTTGGACCCCTGATCGCGTGGTTAGCGGCACGTTAAACCGCCAGATTGATACGGTGGCCGAGATGGGCTTTGCGCCGGATCGCGAAGAGCATGCGGGCCTAAACGAATATGATTTCGGCAGTCTGCTGAGCGCGCGCTATGGCGGTGCCGTCCCCGATCTGGTGCAGGGAGATCGCAAGATGCATTTCCGCACCCTACGGGAAACGGTGTTTGAATGGCAGCGTGACGAGATTGCCGAGCCTTATGAAACGTGGGGCGCATTTGTTGCCCGCGTCGAAGCGGCGCGTGCCTTTGCCACAGACACAGATGCGAAACGTGTTTTGATGGTCAGTTCGGGCGGCGTTATCGGGCAGCT